>NZ_ATXH01000012.1 GCF_000421585.1 Thermodesulfatator atlanticus DSM 21156 | reverse complement strand
CCCGAGTTTGACAGTTAATAGGTAAAATTTGCCCTTCTCGAAAAGAACTTCCCTTTATTTTCAAGGGTTTCAGAGGATGGAGGGTGTTTATTTTCTAAAAATACATAGATACACGATTTAGAAAAAACTCTTGACAAATATAATTTTCTGTGCCGATGATGATAGCATCATGTACATCCGCACCACCGCCAGAAAAAACAAAGATGGCTCCCGCGTCGAATACCTACAACTCGCCCATAACTACTGGGACCCTGTAAAAAAACGCCCTCGCCCCAAGGTCATTGCCAACCTCGGCCGCAAAGACCGCCTGGATCTTGATCGTATCCGTGACATGATCCGGGCGCTTTCAAAACTTCTTCCTGCCAATGAAGCCGCAGAAATAACAGCTATGATTGAGGCCTCAGGTCTTCCCTTTAAGGTCAATTGGGCCAAGTCTGCAGGTGGAATTTATTTTCTTCGCAAGCTCTGGAACTCCTTCGGGCTTAAGGAATTTTTCGAGAAGAAGCTTAAAGAGAGGCGTTTTGAGATACCGGTGGAGGTGGCCATCTTTGCGATGGTAGCCGGAAGGGCGCTTGCGCCAGACTCAAAGCTTTCCACCTACCAGTGGATCAAGGAGGAGGTTTACTTTACTGAGGGGCAAGGGCTTGAGCTTCATCATTTTTACCGGGCCATGGATTTTCTAGTAGAGGTGGGAGAAGGGCTTGAGAAGGAGATTTTCAAGCGAGTGGCCAATTTATTTAACCTGAGGGTGGATTTGATCTTTTTTGACACCACAAGTGTGTATTTTGAGACGGAAGTAGAAGATAGCTTAAGGAAGCGAGGGTATTCACGGGACAGGAGGCCTGATTTACCGCAGGTGGTAGTTGGGCTGGCGGTGACGCGAGAGGGGATACCGGTAAAGGCGTGGGTATTTCCAGGGGACACGCCGGATGTGAAGGCGGCCTTTCGGGTGCAGGAGGAGCTGAGATCATTTTCGGTAGGGCGGATCATATGGGTTTGCGACCGAGGGATGGTAAGCGAGGAGACGAGGGTGGTGTTTCAGAGGGCAGGAGGGGGCTACATTTTAGGGGAGCGTCTTCGAAGCGGCTCAGAGATGGTAGAGGAGGTTTTGGCTACGGGAGGACGCTACCGTGAGGTCAGGGACAATCTTTGGGTGAAAGAGGTTCGTGTGAAGCGCGGGACCAAGGAGCGCAGGTATGTACTGGTTTACAATCCTGAACGGGCAGCAAGGGACAAAGCCATAAGAGAAGAGATTTTAAAGGCTCTTGAGCAAGAGATTGAAAGGATCAAGGGGCTTTCAGGTTTACGGAGGCAGAGGGCGGAATGCCGGCTGAGGAGAAGTCCGGTCTTGAGGAGATTTTTGGCGGCGGATTCTTTGAAGATAGAGCGGGAGAAGGTAAAGCGAGAGGAGCGTCTTGACGGGAAATATCTTCTTTCGACTACGGAGGAAGATCTTTCGGCGGAGGAAGTGGCCCTTAGTTACCGGAACCTGCAGGAGGTGGAGAGAGCTTTTCGGGAGCTTAAGCACCGTTTTGATATAAGGCCGATGTATCATCGATTAGAGGAGAGGATCAGGGGGCACGTGATGCTTTGCTGGTTGGCGCTGCTTATGGGAAGGCTAGTGGAGCTTAAGGTTGGGGAGAGTTTTTCGCGGATTAGGCGGAAGCTCGGGCGGATTTGCGTGGTGGAGCTTGAGTACACGAGAGAAGACCAAAAGGAGAAGGTCTACAGGTGGACGGAGATAGAACCCCGGGGCAAAGGGATTTTCAAGAAGTTAGGGGTACCCCTTCCTCAGGCCTACGAGTTTAAATTTTCCGCGAGATCTAAGTAATTCAAAGAGCTGGTCAAACGAGAAGTATAGCTCTAGTACTCACGCCTGATTTTGGGCGATGTCCGCAAAAGCTTTATTATCAATAGATACAGCCTTTTCGTGTATCCATGAACTGTCAAACTCAGGGCCAAACAGGACACCAAAAATGGCGAGCAGTATAGTGGTTGTGTCGGCGTATCTTCCTACTACAAACAATTGAACAGCCTCTGAGACAAAGGCAAGGGCTGCGGCCCAGATATACGGTCCATCTAGCAATCCCCAGAAAGTAAAACACAAAAGCTGCTTTAAAAGGATAAATACTGCGCTAAAAGAAACGTTATCTATGAAATACTTAAAAGGTATAAAGGCGGAAATATTAAAATTAGGCGAATAAGTAAACTTAAATGGGCTTAAAGCTTCTAAAAAATAGCAGACTGAAAATGACAATAAAACAAAATTTGTATTATCCTTTTTAAGGGAAGAAAAAAGAACGCTTGAAAAGAAAAGTCTGAACAAAAACTTAAGAGGTGCAATAACAATAGAAACAATAAAAATCCGCAAAAATTCTAGGGTCAACAAGGATGCTATTAGATAAAAAATGCTGTATCTTCGCAACGCATAGGCCAGAAAGAAAGAAGGAAGAAGTATGTTGCTGAAATTGAAAGTGTAAGAAATAGTTTTGATCTTATGTTTCAAGTCACCGATGTCAAGGCTTATTATAAAGGGTTCACATAAAAGCAAAATAGCCATTAAAAAAGAAAACATTTCGACAAAAGATATTTTAATTGTGGGAAGCTTTCTAATTATTGAAGTAAAGATATATCCAGACAAGGCACCAGCAGTGTTGAATATTACGTCAATAATAGAAGGGTCGCGTGATGGTAAAAATTGTTGCAAATATTCAATAAAAAACGAAAAAGGCAATACAAAAATAACTAATGCTAAAACTCCCACAAAATGCCTTTTGCTGCCCGAAAAATTCCAGAAGAATCCAATAGGCATGAAAAGCAAAAAGTTACTACAAATATCAGACAGGATGTGATGTTTTTTGTGTAAAAAGAGAAGTCTTAAGTCAAATTCGTGGCTTAGATTTGCAAAATTAAAGGGATAAAGCGTTAGGTAAATAACGATAAGAAGGCTTAAAAGCAGTAAAATGCGGGCGTTTTTTGTTTTCAAGCTGGTATTCCGCCTTTCTTTTGGTAAATTTGAGACATCATGATTCTTTTCCGGTACCTAAGCAAAGAGCTCTGGAAAAATTTTATCCTCATTTTGTTAAGTTTAAACGGGTTGCTTCTTTTTACCCGTTTTGTGGCCTTAATGGTGGAATTATCAGATGAAAATCTTACTGTTCGAGATTATTTCAGGCTCCTTTCTTATTTTGCCCCCTATTTTTTGACTTATCTTCTCCCTCTTGCGGCTCTTTTGGCTGCTATTTTCCTTTTTATGCGCCTTGCGCAGGACCAGGAACTCCTTGCCTTTGAAAGTCTCGGGATTCCCTTTTGGAAACTTTTGCGCCCGGTGGCCTTTCTTTCTGTAGCAGCCCTTATTGCTACCTATTTAGTTACTATCGTTTATCTTCCCTGGAGCAAACATGCCTTCAGAAATTTTTTCTTTGAGCTAGCCAAGCGCAAGATAGAGAAGGGTATTCCACCGAAGAATTTTGTTTCCCTTGCGCCAGGGCTTTCTATTTTTGTAAAAAAAGCCTGGCAAGAAGGCAAAAACTTTGCCGCCGTATTCATCGTAGATGAGACAGGCAAACAAGAAAAAGGCGTTATTTTTGCCGAGAGGGGCTCTCTTGATGTTAGAGAGAATACGTTAGAGCTTCGCCTGGAAAAGGGCTCTCTGCATTTGGTTGGGAGTGATTATTCTTCCACCCAAGAAATTGATTTTGAAAAATATATCTACCGCATAAAGCTCTCAGATCTTGAAAAAAAACGCACTCCAAGTCGTGGGGAAATGTCCCTTAAAGAACTGAAACAAAAGGCCTTAGCTCTCCCTAAAGACAATCCTAAGCGGATAAGATTTCTTGTAGAGTATTATCAACGTCTTTCTTTCCCGTGGGCAGCGTTCTTTTTGCCATTTATAGGTGCTTTTGTGGGCGCTATGATTAGAGGCTCTGGTAGGTTAACGGCCGGAGTTTTAGCGATATTTCTTTATCTTGGTTATTACTTTTTGGAGACAATAGGTGTAAGTCTTGCTGAGACCAAGTTATTGCCTCCTGCAATAAGTTTGCAAATTCCTAATATTTTTCTTCTTATAGTTTGTTTGCTTTTAATTGTTATAGCCAAAAAAGGAAAAATAAGGCCTGTTAAATGAAAATTTACCAGCGCTATTTGCTAAAGCCATATCTTTACTTTCTTTGCTTAATGTTTCCAGTATTTGTAGGTGTTTATAGTTTAGTAGAGTTTTTTGATAAGCTTGACAATATTACCCGTGCTAAACTGCCTTTGTATTACCTGTTTAAGTATCTCTTTTATCGCCTCCCGGAAATAGTTTTTGATCTGTGGCCAATTTGTTTAGTTTTGGCAGGTCTGCTGGCTTTTGTATTTTTAGCCCGGGGAGGAGAACTTCTTGCTTTCCGAAGCCTTGGTTTTTCTGCTAAAAAACTCTCTTTTCCTTATATTGCTATGGCTCTTTTGCTTTCCATGTGTTTTGTAGTTGCGTCTGATTTTTTTCTTCCTCAGAGTGCCTATAAGGCCCAGTTTTTCTGGGAAACTAAAGTCCGCAAAAAAGATCCCAAGGGCGTGATCATAAAAGGAAAACTCCATTTTAGGGGGGTTGATTCTTTTTTAATTGCCCAAGTTTTAACTTCTTCGGTGACTTATCTTCGCGATGTAACTTATGCCAAAATTGACAAAAAAGGTCTGCCCATCCGCATTATTTGGGCAAAGGAAGCCTTTTATCAGTGTGGGCGCTGGCATTTTAAAGATGGTCTTATAAAGGAACGTAAGAATAAATTCGTCCCTAAATGGTTCAAAAAGTACTCCCTCGTACTTGAGTTTGACCCTGACACCGTCCTTACCGTGAAAAAGACCCCTCGCCTTCATCAATTATACGAACTCTGGCAGCAACGAGAGTTTTTAAAGCAGGCCGGGCTTCCTTATACTTTAGCAGAAAGCGAGATTGCCTATCGTTTGTGTTGGCCTTTGGCTGCCGGCCCCTTGCTGCTTTTATCTCTACCGGTGCTTATCGGTCAACGCGGTCGTCATGCGCTGGGTAAAGGCCTTACTTTGGGAGTAATTTTTCTCATGGCAGGGCTCGTCTTCTTTTTGCTTATGAAACATTTAGGAGACAAAGGGCTTGTTTCTCCCTTGTTAATACAGCCACTAACCCTTTTCGTCATATCCCTTGCAGGATGGGTGAATTTTAGAATCTTTAGGATTTAAAATTTTAAGGTCTGTGCTAAAACATATCCCATGTTACGCATTGGGATTGTTTCTTATCTGAATACAGCGCCGCTTATTTGGGGCCTTGAGAAGGAAAATAAGCCCTGGGAGCTTGTGGTTGGCCATCCTACGGAGCTAAATCAGTCCCTTTCTCAGGGAAATCTTGACCTTGCCCTGGTATCTTCCTACGAATACGCCCGCAATGCCGCTTTTTACTATCTCTTGCCAGATGTATCTATTTCCGCCACCGGAAGAGTAGGAAGTGTTTTGTTGTTCACCAACGAGCCCCTGGAAGCCCTTTCAGGAAAAGAAATCATCCTGACCCGGGCAAGCGCAACCTCTGTGGCCCTGCTTAAGCTTTTGCTTGAGGATTTTTGTGGGCTTAAGCCTTACTACCACACAGGAACCCTAAAAGAGGGCCTTCGTGCTCCAGCTTATCTTGCTATTGGTGACGAAGCGCTTTCTTTGCGCTACAACTCGCCTTTTCGCGAAAGCCATGACCTTGCTGCTTTATGGATGGAGCATACCCGTCTGCCTTTTGTTTTTGCTGTTTTTGCGGTGCGCAAAGAGGCCTGGCAAAACAAACCTCAGGAAATAGAAACCTTTGCCAAGGAACTATACTTTTCGCGGGCAAAAGGCGCGGCAAGTCTTCCCCAGATTGCCAACAAGTGCATGGGCCTGACGTCCCTTGGCCCCAAAGAGTGTCTTCTGTATTTAAAAGGCATTGAATACGATCTTTCAGGGCTTAAGCAAGAGGCACTTGAGGTCTTTTATCGTCACCTGGCGCGCCGAAAAGAAATTAATAAATGCCCAGAGCTCAATTTTCTAGAATTTTCATGAAAAACGCCCTTTCTATAGACGTTGAAGAATATTTTCAGGTAGTAGCTTTTTCTTCGGTAATAGCTCAGGAAGACTGGGATAAAATGCCCTCAAGGGTAGAAAAGCCCACCTTGCTAATCTTAGAAATGCTAGCGGAAAGAGGCATAAAGGCTACCTTTTTTTGTCTCGGCTGGGTGGCTAAAAAACACCCTTCCCTTATACGCCAAATTGCCACTAAGGGGCATGAAATCGCTTCTCACGGCGTAAGCCACCGCCCCATATACGCTTTAAGTCCGCAGGAGTTTCGCAAAGAAGCCGTAGAAAGCAAAAAGATCCTTGAAGACTTAAGCGGCAAAGAAGTAAAAGGCTTTCGGGCGTCAACCTACTCCATTACCCCCAAAACCACTTGGGCCCTTGAAATGCTTGCAGAAGCTGGTTATGCCTACGATTCAAGCATTTTTCCCATTCACCACGATTTATATGGCTTTCCACAGGCACCTCGTTATCCTTTTGTTTTTCGGGAATACGGCTTAATTGAATTTCCCATTTCCACCGCAAATTTAGGAAAAATCAATATCCCCGTGGCAGGCGGGGGCTATTTCAGGCTGTTTCCCTACACCCTAACCCGGTATTTCCTAAACAAGGTTAACCAGAAAGAAAACCGGCCTTTTGTTTTTTATGCTCATCCGTGGGAATTTGATCCAGCACAGCCTCGCATTAAAGCACCCTTAAAATCCCGCTTTAGACATTATCTCAATCTTTCGAAAACAAGAAAAAGATTTGAGAAACTTTTAACAGATTTTTCTTTTGCATCATTGGAAGAGGTTTTAGAATCTCTTAAGCCTTTGCCTGAAAAATCATTGCGGGAACTTACGGGTGGAGATTAAAACCTTTGACCTAAACAGCGTTTCTGCCTGGGATGAGCTTGTTAACAGGTTCTCTGGAGGGCCCTATCTTTACCGGGCCTGGCAAGAGGCCTGCCTTAAAACTTACGGGCAAAAGCCTGTGTTTTTACTGGCTTTTCGTGGGCAAGAGGCCGCAGGTGGCCTGGTGCTTTCTCGCTTTAAAGGACTGCGTAGCAAAAGCCTGGTTTCGCTTCCTTTTTGTGATTATGGTGGCCCGCTTGGCGAAGACGAAGAAGTAAAAAAATCCCTTGTTGCAAAAGCAGAAAGGCTTTCCCAGGAGATAGGGCCCCTTGAGATACGCTTCCCTGAGCCGGTTAGCTTTTTGCCCGAAGGTAGCACAGCAAAAGTAAGACTTCTGCTTCCCTTGCCTGATGATACCGAGACTCTGTGGAAGTCTTTTAAGGCCAAGGTAAGAAGTCAGATAAGACGGCCTATGAAAGAAGGTGCTCAAGCCATTTGTGGTGGGCTTGAGCTTGTGCCGGCTTTTTACCGAATTTATGCGCAAAACATGCATTTTCTTGGCTCTCCTCCCCATGCCCTTTCCTGGTTTAGAAACATTGTCTCCGCTTATAAAGAGCGCGCTCGGGTGGTGCTAGTGCACTTAGAAGGCAAACCCCTGGCAGGGGCTATTTTGCTGCTCACGCCCCAGGTGGCCACCGTACCGTGGGCTTCTTCCCTCAGAGCCTACAAACGCATAAGCCCCAATATGCTTCTTTACTGGCGCTTACTTTCGCTAGCTGTCGAAGAAGGCGCAAAACTTTTTGATTTTGGGCGTTCAACCCCTGGGAGCGGTACCTACCGCTTTAAAAAACAATGGGGAGCACAGGAAGCCCCGCTTTTTTGGTATCGTGTGCCGGCTAGTGAAGAAAAAACTTCCGGCGTGCGGCCTTACATAGAAAAGCTTTGGCGGCGCTTGCCCGAGCGTGTTGCCAATTGCCTTGGGCCCAAACTCAGGGGGCGCATTGCCTTATGAAAAAAGGGCTTTTCATCGCGCATCGTATCCCCTTTCCCCCGAACAAGGGAGACAAGTTGCGGGCCTATCACATTCTCAAGTTCCTTGCCAAACGCTACGAAATGTCGCTTCTATGCCATATTGATGAAGAAAGAGACCTAGCAATTGTTGATAAAATTGACATTCCGTTGAGAACCTTTCGTTACCACTTTAGACCCAAAGGCTTGCGCAAATTGTTATCCCTTAAGGCGTTGCCGAAAGGGAGCCTCTCAGTTGCATATTTTTACGCAGGAGAACTCCAGGCTCGTTATGACCAAATTATCGCCCGCGAAAAGCCTTTTTTTGTGTTTTGTTCTTGTGCCCCGGCAGCAGAGTATGTTTTCCGCGGGAAAGAGACTCCCGGGTATCTTTTTCTTGACTTTATGGATGTTGATTCGGAAAAATGGCGCCTTTATGCCGAGAAAAAGGCCTTTCCTTCTAGTCTTATTTATCGCCTTGAGGCTTCTCGCATGCGTGCTTACGAAAAGCGTATCCTAAAGCGTTTTGACCACGTCTTTCTGGTCTCAGAGGCAGAGGCGCATCTTTTTCGCGAAAAAGTTGCAGAAAGCGAGAAAATTTGTGTGCTTGAAAACGGAGTTGACCTTTGTTTCTTCTCCCCTGATTACCAATCAAAGCTTTCCATCGAGGGCCCGGTTGTTGTTTTTACCGGAGCCATGGATTATTGGCCTAATGCTGATGCGGTAATCTGGTTTGTGGAAAAATGCTGGCCGCTTATTCGCCAACGAATCTCCCAGGCAAGTTTTTTCATTGTAGGAAAAGATCCTCTTCCAGAGGTGAAAGACCTTGCTAAGGTTCCCGGCGTTGAAATAACAGGCTTTGTGCCTGATACACGGGATTACCTTGCTCTGGCTGACGTATGTGTAGCACCATTGCGCCTGGCGCGCGGTATTCAGAACAAAGTCCTTGAAGCCATGGCCATGGCTAAAGCTACCGTAGTAACCCCTCAAGCCGCAGAGGGCATCAAATATACCGATGAGGAGCTTCTGGTGGCCTCATCGCCTGAAGATTTTGCCGAAAAGGTCATTTTCCTCTTAAAAAATCCTGAAGTTTCCCGAAAAATAGGAAAAATGGCCCGCAAACGCATTGAAAAAGAGTATAGCTGGGAGAAAAAGCTTGAAAAACTCAAAAGCCTTTTACCCTAAGCCAGTTCTTTGCCACGTGGCGCATGCCTTAAATCCAGGGGGTACCGAGCGCCTGGTTTGTGAGCTTGCGCGTGCCTTTAAAGACAAGTTCGAGGTCATCGTGGTTACCCTTGAAGAACCTGGGGCCTGGGGGCTTTCCTTGCGTGCTCAAAATATCCCGGTTTATCCCCTTTTCCGGGAACCAGGGATTGATTTAAACGTTATCTGGGACATGTGCCGTATCTTCAATCGTCATCGGGTTAATATTGTCCACGCCCACCAGTATTCGCCCTTTTTTTACGCAGGCCTTACCAAGCTCTTTTATCCGCGCGTGAAACTGATTTTTCATGAGCATGGTAGGCACTACCCAGAGACCGTAAAGCCCCTTAAAAACTTTTTTAATCGGTTGCTCCTTGCCCCTCTTGCCAACGACATTGTAGCTGTATCCTGCGAGGTGCGTGAGAGGCTTGCAAAATACGAAGGCTTAAACCCGCAGAAGATAAAAGTCATTTACAATGGGATCCCTATGCCAGCGCGCCTTGCGCCAGAAGAACGTAAAACCCTGCGCAAAGAGTTTGGCTTTTCAGAAGACGATTTTATTGTTGCTACAGTGGGCCGTTTTGATCCTATTAAAAATCTCCCCATGCTGCTCAAGGCCATAGCGCTGGCCCGTAAGAAAAACAAAAACATCAAAGGGCTTTTAATCGGTGATGGCCCTGAATTTTCAAAGCTTAAAAACCTTGCCAAAGACCTTGGCCTTGAAAACGTTGTTTTGTTTACCGGCTTTCGCAAGGATGCCACCCGTATTGTCCAGCTTGCAGATGTTTTTGTACTTTCAAGCTTTAGCGAAGGGACCTCCCTTGCGTTACTTGAGGCCATGGCCTGCGGTTTGCCAGCGGTAGTAACGGCTGTTGGCGGAAACCCTGAAATCGTAATTGACGGCATAACCGGGGTTTTGGTGCCTAGCGAAGACCATGTAAGGCTTGCGGCGGCTTTTTTGCTCCTGGCAGAAAACCCCAGGCTTTGCGAAGAAATGGCAAAGGCTTCTCGCAAACGCTTTGAAGAAAACTTTGTTTTCGAAAAAATGGTTGCTAGCTTTGAGAGCCTCTATCAAGGGCTTCTTGCGCCGAACCATTTATTAACGGGGACTTTAAAAGCCCGACGTTGTTAAGGATCCGTTCCCTCTTTCGGAACGAAAAATGGGCACGGATCCCCAGGGGCAGTGTTGATAAAATGTTCCCCGCAATGAGGATGAAAAAGACATGTGTGGCATAATCGGGCTCGTAGATTTCAAAGGCCTTTCTCAGGAAGAAAAGGCCCTGGTTAAAAGGGGGCTTAAGCTTCTGGAACACCGTGGCCCTGACGAAGAAGGCTTTTTTGCTGATGGGGTTTGCTCTCTTGGGCACCGCAGGCTTTCTATCATTGACCTCTCCTCTGGCAAACAACCCATGCGCGATGAAGAGCTGGTAGTGGTTTTTAACGGTGAAATCTACAATTTTCTTTCGCTGCGCAGGGAGCTCCAAGAAAAAGGCCAAGCTTTTAAGACCAAAAGTGACACAGAGGTCATTTTAAAGGCTTACCGGGTCTGGGGAGAAGGCTTTGTAGAAAGATTGTCTGGCATGTTTGCTTTTGCCCTGTGGGATGCCTCTTGCAAAAAGCTTATTTTCGCCCGGGATCGCCTGGGCAAAAAACCCCTTTATTATTTTGGCGGTCAGGGCAAGATTTTCTTTGCCTCAGAGATCAAAGCCCTTTTTGAAGCGCCTTTTATCCCCAAAGAACTAGACTTAGAGGCCCTTGATTGCTTTTTTTCTTTTGGCTATGTGCCCTCGCCCAAAAGCATTTTTTCCGCCATAAAAAAGCTTCCCCCGGCGCATTGGGCTGTTTTTTCCCAAGAGGGGTTACGCCTTAACCGGTACTGGGAAGTTGAGTTTTCCCCGCAAGCCTTAAGCCTTGAAGAGGCCCTGGAAGAATTTCTTGGGCTTTTTGAAAAGGCCGTTGCTGAAAGGCTTATTAGCGATGTGCCTCTTGGGGCCTTTCTTTCAGGGGGGATTGACTCGCCTCTGGTAGTGGCACAGATGAAAAAAGAACTTGATGCGCCGGTGCTCACCAACAGCATTGGGTTTGACCAGGAAGAAGGAAGCGAGCTTCCCCTTGCCCGGGACATAGCCAGGCACCTTGGCACTGACCATCGGGAATACATAGTAAAGCCTGAGGCTGCTAAGATTCTTCCCAGGCTTATCAGGCATCTTGACGAACCTTTGGCAGACTCAAGTGCAATGCCTACGTTTTATGTTTGCCAGATGGCGCGTAAAAATGTAACCGTTGCCCTTTCCGGAGACGGTGGGGATGAGTCCTTTGGGGGTTATACCTTTCGGTATCTTCCCCATCTTTTTGAAAGCAGGCTAAGGGCGAAGATTCCTCTTCCCTTGCGCGCGGGTTTTTTCCGTATCCTTGGGGGGCTTTATCCCAGGGCTTCCTGGTTGCCCAAGCCTTTGCGTCTCAAGACCATCTTTCAAAACCTGGCGGTATCTGACGCCAGGGCCTTTTATCAGGATCTTGTCTGGCTTCCGGTTGACCTGCGGGAAAAACTTTACACTTCTTCTTTTTTGAAAAAACTCTGTGGGTTTAGTCCGTTTGAGTTTGTTTATCCCCTTTACCAGCAGGCAAAAGGGCTTGACCCGGTGAGCAGGGCCCAGTTTGTTGATCTGCATTTTTACCTTCCTGAAGACGTGCTGGTTAAAGTGGACCGCATGAGCATGGCCGTGGCCCTTGAAGTGCGTTCGCCTTTACTTGACCACCGCCTGGTTGAGTTTGCAGCAAAACTTCCACTTGAGCTTAGAGTAAAAGGAAATCAGGGAAAGCTTCTTTTGCGCGAGGCGCTTAAAAAATTCCTCCCCGAAGAGCTTATCGCAAGACCCAAACGGGGATTTGCCGTGCCTGAGGCCAAATGGCTCAGGCAAGATTTGCGTTCCTTTGTTGAAGACGTCTTATCCAGGGATTCTTTTGTCTGGGAGTTTCTTGATCACAAAGAGGTTTTTCGTCTGTGGCAGGCCCAACTCCAAGGAAAGCTTGACCTGGGGGTTTTCTTCTGGGGGCTTATGATTTTGGGACTTTGGGAAAAGGAGTTTCTTTCATGAGGCTTCGTGTTTTGCAATTAGGTAGCCCCACGGGCCTTTATGGTGCTGAGCGCTGGATTCTTGCCCTTATCAAATACCTTGATCCCGAAAAGATTGAGACAATCGTAGGTGTTATCAAAGACGACCCTCATTTAGAGGCCCCGATACTTGCTCACGCCCAGGGGCTTGGCTTTAAAACCGTGGCCATAGAGGCTTATGGACGTTTCAATGTCAAGGCCATAACCCTTTTGCGAAATTACCTCAAGCAGGAAAATATTCACATTCTTCATACCCACGGATACAAACAGGATCTTGTGGGGTTCTGGGCCACCAGGGGCGTTCCCACCAGGATAATAGCCACTCCGCACGGCTGGAGTAAAGAGCCAGACCTTAAGCTTGCCATTTACGAAGGCCTAAACCGCCTTGTTTTTCTTGGCCTTGATAAAGTGGTTCCTCTCTCACGAGAACTCTACCAGGGGCTTACCGGTATCCCGGGGCTTAAAAGAAAACTTCGCTTAATCGTAAACGCGGTGGATCTCGCAGAAATAGATGCGGTGAAAGAAGTCCCCGAAGTAGTGGCTAAAAAGCGTAAAGAGGGCTTTTTTATCCTGGGCTACATTGGCCAGCTTATCCACCGTAAAGGGCTTGATGTCTTGTTTAAAGCCCTTGCCAAACCCGGCCTTGAAGAATGCTTTCTTTTTATCGTAGGCGAAGGGCCCCTGCGTGCTCAGCTTGAACAAATGGCCAAAGACTTAGGGATTTTTGAAAGGGTAGTCTTTACTGGTTATCGGGCGGATAGGCTTAATTTTTTGCGGGGCTTTGATGTCTTTGTTTTGCCTTCGCGTTTAGAAGGCATCCCACGCTGTCTTATGGAAGCCATGGGCATGGGGAAACCTGTTGTTGCCTCTGATATCGAAGGTGTAAAGGATTTAATTCCAAAGGATGGTGAAGGGGGGCTTCTTTTCCCTGTGGAAGATAGCAACGCTCTTTCTGAAAAAATTTTGCTTCTCAAAGAAAATAAGCTTCTCGCAAAAAAGCTTTCGGAAAAGGCGCGCAAAATTGTGGCCCAAAATTTTTCTGCCGAAAGAATGGCGCAAGAATACCAGGCCCTCTACCAGGAGGTTTGGGAAAAGATCTCCTCAAGATAGACAAGCCCTGGGAGGACGTCTTCTTTCCGGTGGGCTTCGAAGGTTACCAAGGGTTTTATTCCTTTTCTTGCTAGGTAGGAAAAAATTTCCGCAAAGGGGATTTTCCCTTGTCCAGGAGGTAAGTGAAGGTCCCAGGAGCCGTCGTTATCGTGTACGTGGAGTTCAAAAAGGCGTGGGCCAAAGGCGTAAAGCCAGGGTTCCCAGGTAGTTTTGGCAAAGGCATAAGCATGGCCTGCATCAAAACAATACCCAAGGGCGGGGCTTTTTATCTCTTCCACGATAGGAGTAAGCCAGGAAGGGTCCGGCTCAGAGACATTTTCAAGGGCAAGCTTAAGCCCGAGTTTTTCAGCGTGTGTGGTAACTTCAGCAAAGCCCTCCCTGGCATAACCAAGCCAGGAGTCTTTTCTTTCCAGGTGATAAGGGGCATGAAATCCCGTGTGCAGGACAACTATTTCGGGGCTAAAGATAGCAGCTGTCTCAAGGGCTTGTTTCAAGCGGTTGACACTGGCCCTGCGTATGGCTGCATCAAGGGCCCCTGGTGATAAGTCACGAAAAGGGGCATGAACGCTTCTTTTTATGCCGTGTTCGTCAAGAGTACGGGCGAAGGCCTGGAAGTCCTTTTCGGTGAATTTGTCTAAGGCTTCGTCATCAAGGCCAACCTCAAGGCTAAAACCTTCTCGCAGGGCCAAGGGGAGATATCTGTCAAAAAATACTACCGGAAGTGCAAGGTGGACTTTTTTCTTTATCTCTTGGGAAATCACACCGCCTCCTTTTCGTTATAAAAAGCCGCTATGGCTGAGACGATTTTTTCTTGATCCGCCTGAGTCAAAAAAGGATGCATGGGAAGGGAAATGACCTCTTTGGCAAGGCTTTCTGCTTCTGGGAAATCGCCTTCCCGGTAGCCAAGCTCTTTAAAAGCGGGCTGAAGATGAAGAGGGCGTGGATAATGGATAGCAGTTGGAATACCGTGGGTGGCAAGATGAGCCACCAGTTTGTCTCTTTGGGGAACACGCAAGGTAAATTGTGCATAAACCGAGAGACAATTTTTCGGGATGTGCTGGAATGTCACCGGGAGCCCTGCTAAAAGCTTGCGGTATCTATTGGCTACTTCCTGGCGTAGCTCAATCTCTTCGGGATAATGCTTAAACTTTACCAAAAGAAGTGCTGCCTGCAGGGTGTCAAGCCGGGCGTTAAAACCTTGGTATTGGTGGAGGTAGCGCTGCGTTTGACCGTGGATGCGCAGGGCCTTTATCGTTTCGTAAAGCTCTGGGTCATTGGTGAAGACCATACCAGCGTCTCCGTAAGCCCCTAGGGGCTTGGCCGGGAAAAACGACGTGGCTGAAGCTTTGCCAAAACTTCCGGACTTTCTTCCATTGACCTCTGCGCCGAAGGATTGGCAGGCGTCTTCTATCAAAAAAAGCCCTTCCTTGCGGCAAAAAGCTTCTAGCTCGGGAAGATAAGCCGCAAGGCCAAAAAGGCTTACCGGCATAACAGCTTTTACCCGAAGGCCTTTTTGCCGGGCTTGAGCAAGAGATTTTGCTACCGAAGAGGGCGTGAGGAGGAAAGTTTGCGGGTCAATATCGGCAAAAACAACCTGAGCACCTGCACGGCGGATAACTTCTGCGGTGGCTACGAAGGTAAAAGGGGTGGTAATAACTGCGTCCCCTTTTCCTATGCCAAGGGCCTTCAGGATAAGAAGGAGAGCGTCTGTGCCGGAAGAAACACCAAGGGCGTATTTGGTTCCCACAAAAGTGGCAAGGGTTTCTTCAAGCTCTTTTACTTCCGGGCCTAAAATATAGCGGCCGCTTCTTAGCACCCGTAAAGCGGCTTTTTCTAGTTCGTTTTGATAACGCTGGTACTGGGTTTTAAGGTCTATAAATTCCATAGGGGCTAAGTTTAGCACAGGTTTCAAATTTTGCCTGACAAATCATTGCCAAAATGAGCGGCAACCAGGTAGAATGGGAATAGTGCGCCCGTAGCTCAACCGGATAGAGCGTTGGGCTTCGAACCCAAAGGCTGCAGGTTCGAGTCCTGCCGGGCGCGCCAATCTTTTTGTCCCCCAAGAGACCTTTGCCAACTGCCGCGACAAGTCGGCAAGCACAACCGCAAGGATCCCTGAAAACACGACCAAAAATGCTCCCAGTAATAGCGTAGCGAAGAATCCACGGTTAGCCCAAAAATAAATTGCCTTTTATTTAAAAATCCTTTAAAAAAACTAGAGGGGAACGAAATTTCTCAAATATCTTTGGCTTTTTTAAAGGGGCATGGCAGATCCCGACAAATATAGAGTCTTAATTGCAGAGGATGACCCCTATTTCAGCTCCTCGCTAGAGGAGGCCCTTAACCGGCGTGGTTATAAGCCCCTGGGTGTTGCTACTAATGGCAAAGAAGCCGTCAAGCTAGCCAGGGAGCTAAATCCCGACGTAATCATCATGGATATCCGCATGCCTGAGATGGATGGCCTTGAGGCTGCGCAAAAAATAAACGAAAAAGAATTTGTCCCGATAATCATTCTTACCGCTTACACGGATCCTTCTTTTTTAGAACGTGCCCGCCGGGCCAAGGTCCTGGGCTATCTCCTAAAACCCGTTTCTATAGACGAGCTTGTTTCGGCCATAGAAGTAGCCATGACCATTGGCCGAGAGCTTAATACTCTGGAAGATGAAATTCGCAACTTGCGAGAAGAACTTGAAGCACGCAAGCTCATAGAACGCGCCAAGGGCTTTCTTATGGATGCTTATGGCATGAAAGAAGGCGAGGCCATGCGTTTTATGCAAAAAGAAGCGCGCAAAAGGCGCATCAAATTAAAAGAAGTTGCTAAAGCCATTGTTGAACTCGGTGAAGAACTCCTGCGCCAGGGGGCAAACGCTAAGTAAATTGCCGCTATCAGCATAACAAACAGAACAACAGATCCTGGTGTTTTACAGAAGCTTCTAGGTGACTTCTTTTTTGTAAATGGCTAGGTTTTCATCTACAAAGTGGGCTTCCGCGTCTTCTTCAAGATATTTTTTGATAGCGTAAGCTTCGTTTAGGACCTGCTGGTAATCAAGCTCTCCTTCTTCAATAAGGTCCATGGCTTCTTCCAGCCTGCGGGTTAATTCTTCGTCGGTTTCTTTGGGAAAATGTTTGCGCAGGTAGGCATACACTTCCCGGCCAAGATTGGTGGGATAAAGCCTTCCCCCAGGAAGTACTTTTACGTAGCCCCTTTGGATAAGCGTGGTAACGATTTCGGCGTAGGTAGAAGGCCTTCCAAGGCCCCTTTGTTTCATTTCCTGCACTAGCGTTCCCTCGGTGAAAAGGGAAACTTTGGGAACAAGTTTATATTCGATTTTTTGGGGCCTTTCAGCCTCAGGAAGGCTGACTACCCTGAAAGTAGGATACATTTTTTCAAAACCTTCCCGCAGCACTTTGGTGATAAGGGTCTCTTCCCAGGTGAAAGAGGGTAACAAGAACCTGATGTTCGTTACTTCAACTTGCGCCGGACGCATCTGGCTTGCCATAAATCGCTTGAAAATAAGCTCGTAGAGTTTGATTGCTTTTTCCGGATTAGAAAGAGAAAGGAGTCCGTTTGCTATCATCAAGCGTATTTCATGGGCGTCTCTTGGCCGCGTGGGGCGTATGCCTTCATGAGCCCCGCCTTCCCCCCAGCCGCGGGGGTAAAAAAAATCTTCGCCAAACTTTTCGGTGATATATGGCCTGGCTACCTGATAGCGTCCGACTTCTGAAATTCGTGTGGAATCCGTGCGGTGGTATGTGATAAGACCGGCTTCAAAAAGCTCCTGAAGAAGACTCATGGTTTCTTTGGTTGAAAACCTAAGCTGCTGGCTGGCTTCTTGTAAAACCGTGTCCGTGGTAAATGGGGGAAGAGGGCCTTTTTCTTCGATTTTTCGTTCTGATACTTCCCAGGTTAAGTTTTCAAGCTCAGACAAAACCTTTTTAGCAAGCCCAAGGTCTTCAAGTTCAAGGAAAAATTTTTCTTCCCCGAGCTCAAAGGAAATACGGGCTTTTTTCTGCTTGGCTTCTTCTGCCCGGGCGATAACCCAACCAAGGACAGGTGTTTGCACCCTGCCGGCAGAAAGCCGCTTGCGACCAAAGGCCTGCCAGAGCTTACGTGAAAGCACAAATCCCACCCAGCGGTCAACCACCCGGCGGCAAAGCTGGGCCTTCACCCGGTTGAGGTTGAATTCTTCAGGATTATGCAGGGCTTCCCGAAAGGCCCGTGGGGTTACTTCATGGAACTCAAGGCGCTTAATCAAAGGATTAAAAGGCGCCATCTCAATCAGTAGGTCATAAGCGATTTTTTCCCCTTCAGCATCTGGGTCACTCCCGATAAAGACTTCCTGGGTTTCAAAGGAAAGCCGCCTAAGACTTTCTAAAAGGTCTTGTTTGTCGAAAACCGGGCCTTGAGGGCAGCGGATTTTTACTTCTTCGGGATCAACTAATTGTTCTCCGGTAGCACGGCAGATTTTGATGGTGTCAAAGAGAGGGATAAAGCGGCCATTTTCTCGAAAAACACCAAAGAAGCCCCGACGGCGCGAAAGATTAAACACGTGGCCTAAAGAAGCGGTAACCAGCAAAAGTTTATCTTCTGCAGGGATTTCATAGACAAAGGCCTCGCCAACCTTGCGCATGGTGGGCTTGCCAAAAAAACCGGCGATGGTCTTGGCCTTGTGTGGAGATTCAACCACCACCAAGGCAGTTTTCATAAAATCCCGACGCGCTGAGGCTTTGTCCCGGGCTTTTTGGCGCATTGCGGAAAGCTCCCGGCTTATGGCGGAAAGATCAAGCTCCCACACAGGCACAAAAGAAAAATCATCTCCCAGCTGAAGGCGAAGTTTTCTTTCAAGACTTCGCATGGCCCGGGCATCATCCACTAGGACCACCGAAAGTCCTTTAAGAAGCCCCTTAGCTGTTAGGCGTGAGACCCTGCCAGAGGCCTGGATATACGTGGCGGTGTCTCCCACAATGAGAAAAAGCTCATCGCCTTCTTTTTTCAGGAATACGTCTTCGCTTTGGGAGAGTTTTTTTAGAAACTCCGCGGTCTCAAATTTGGTCTCGATAAAGCTTTTAATCTTTTCAAGGCGTTCTAAGATGCGCGGATAGCGGGGAAGGGCTTCTTCGGTAAGGGTTAGATAACGCCTGAGATACTGAATATCAGAAAGGGCAGAGAGCCTTTCGTCTTCCTCAAGAAGCGAGACAATATTTACGAGCACGTTATAAAGACTTCGGGGCAAAAGAGTGACTTTGGTGGGAATGACGTGCCGGGGAACCCCTAAAAAAATCGCATACCGCAGTATGAAAGGTAGATCAATCCCCCGCACCAGAGGATTAGCAAGGTGTGCTAGACCTACCGCAACATCAAACTCGCCTTTTTCCATTTCAGCCATGAGTTCGTCAGGGGATTTTTCAAGATAGCTGAGGGCCTTAAGCCCTTGGGCACGCAGGAAGGAAACCGCCTGGGCTACGCCTTCTTTCCCGTAATCAAAGGCAACAAATAAAAGACCGCCTTTGCCAAGAGTCTTAATCAGGAAAGCAGCGCGGGCAAGAGATCGTTCAAAGTCTTTGGTAGTGTCATCGTAAGCATCTATGATGTTACGCAAGTTGCTAACAGCCTTTTGAATCTCAAAGCCAAGCAGGTACCTGAAGAGAAGGGCTCGAGAAGTGCGCGGTTTTAAAGTGGCCGAAGACATTAAGAGTATTTTGCGTCCTGCATGGCGTTTGCGTATGCCTTCAAGTTTTTCGAAATCTTTTTCTGTTTTTCGGGGCTTAAGGGCCAGGGCAATTTCTCTTTCACTAAAGCCAAGTAGCTTAAAAAGCTCTTCTATATGGGCTGAGCGTTTGAGAAAAGAATCTACGTCGTCAATAAAGACAAATTCAAAGTCTGTCGCGATAAGCTGTTCAAGGTGCTTATAAAAAAAAGCGGTAGTGCAGACCAAAATGTCAAAATTTTTGGCAGAAAAGGCTTCTTTGTCTTTCTTTTTGCCAAGATAAACGAGAATCTTTTTAGTAAGGCCGGATTTTTGGCTAAATTCTTCTAATTTCTCGCCAACTTGTTTGGCAAGAAGGCGCGTTGGCACAAGGATTAAGACTTTCCTGGCGAAATAAAGGGAAGCCAGCAGGCCAAAAGTGGTTTTGCCTGTCCCTGTAGGGGCAACTATGGCAAAAGATTCCCTGAAAAAAAGCCTTTTGGCCCAGGTTTCCTGGAGGGTGGATGGTTTAAAACCAACGGCTCTTTCAAAATAAGCTGCAAATTCTTTTATTTTTTCCCTGGCTTCACAATAAGGAGCAAGTTTCCTGAGATTCTCCCTTTTCTTTAGTTCCTGGCAGATTTCCTCTACCTGCGGAGAAGGTAAACATTTGGAACAAGGAAGACCTTTGGCCAGGCGTTCGTCACTTATGGTGCCGCCGCAGTTAGGGCAGGCATGTGCCACCAGAAAAAGCATTACCCTTCCTCCTCTGAGAGAGCTATCAGTCTTTCTACCAGGCGTTCTGCACAAAACACCAGAGATTCTAAATCTAGATAAGCAGTGGCGTGGGCGTCAAAAAGAATTTTTACCTCTGCAGGGAGATTTTCTTCGGGTTCTGCGTTGAAGAAATGAATTTTAAGAGGGACTTTGGGAAGCACCCAGACCACAGCGCAAAGATCTGCTGGGCAGGTAGAGGGTTTTTCATGCTTGAATTTTGCCAGTGCTTTCTCTAAAAGAGAAGGTTTTTCAGAAAAGGAAAGCGCAAGTTTTTCTTCGGCATATTTGCGTAAGGTAGCAGTTTTGGAAAGAGAGTTTGGAAAGCTTTCAAGCCCTACAAATTCGCCGCGAAGAGGAGTCTTGCCTGCGAAAATGACATAGTTGTAAAGAAGGATCTGGTCTCTGGGGTCAAGTTCTTTTTCGTCTTCTCGAAGGGCTTCCTCCCGGGAAAGAAAGGCATTGGTATCGAGGAACCGCAACTTAAGGCTCCCCTCTTCGTATTCAGCGCCGATCTGGGTGGCCACAGCGGCGAAATCTACTTTTGCGGCCTTCTTTTTTACTTCTTCAAGGATTTTCCAGGCAAAGTCTTCTTGAGGGGCCTTAGGAGCTGACACGTGAGCAGGCCAGTCTTTAGGGGCAAAGTAAGGGCACCTAGCAGGCTCACAAGCCCCGGTAATAAGTGCCATGGCAAATGCCAGGCAGGTAGGATACCCACACTCTTTACAATTGGTGCGCGGTAGTTTTTTAAGTATTTCTACAGGGTTTAATTGCGCCATGTTTCATAGCTTGACAAAATAAAAGCAAACAGGCAAGACGGAGGTGCCAGATGCCGATTTATGAATTTCGCTGTGAGGTTTGCGGGCACATTTTTGAGCGGATCCTCAAACTAAACGACCCCTGGCCAGCCTGTCCGTCCTGTGGGGCAGAAAAAGTCTTTAAATTGCCTTCGGTTTTTGGTTTTACCGATGCTTCTTCCTGGCGAACTGAGCGCGAAAGCGCCATTTTAAAAAGGGCAAGGGACTATTTGGTTGATGGCAAAGTAAAAGAAGCCAGACGTTTTCTTAATAAGGCCAAGCAATATGTGAGGACAGAGAACATCAAAAGACTTTCAGACAGCCTTGAAACGCGCAAACCCCTAAAAGGGGCCTATGTTAGCAGGACAGAGCTAGTGGTTACTAAAAAGAAATCCCGCTAAAGACTTTTTCTACTTCCTCGAGGAGTTGGCGAAAGGTAAAAGGCTTTTTGATGATGCGAAAGGCTTTTTCGTCAAAACCGTAGCGCTCAAGGATGTGTTCCGCATAACCTGAGATAAAAATTACCGGAACTTCAGGGATGACTTTTTGTACCTCCCGGTAAAGCCTTACGCCGTCCATCTTGGGCATGACCACATCCGTTACGATGAGGTTGATTTTGTAGTTTATTTCTTTGAGTTTGTTCAAGGCATCTTCGCCATTTTCTGCGGCTACTACTTCGAAGCCTTGCGCTTCAAGCATCTCCGCAAGCATTTCCCTAATATGGGGTTCGTCTTCTACGATTAAGATACTTTTTTTGGACACGGCTAAGTCCTGTTTTCCCTCTGAATGAGGAAAGTCTTTTTCTCCTGTCTTTTTTATATCAAGATACATTTTTAAGGGCAAAATAATCTCAAAAGTTGTACCTTGCCCTGGCTCGCTGTCTACTTTTATTTCCCCACCACAGCGGCGCACTAGGGACAGGATAACATTTAAACCTAAACCGGTACCCTCTCCTGAGGGTTTGGTAGTATAAAAGGGTTCGAAGATACGGGCAAGGTCTTTTTTGTCTATACCGCAGCCCGTATCCCTGATTTTAAGCAGTGCTGCAGGGCCTTTTAAAGTTTCTATTAGGCGCGTTATAATAAAAAACTTTCCCCCCTGGGGCATGGCATCGCGAGCATTGAGCAAGAGGTTGGTAAGGATATGTTGCATTTCTTCGAAAGAAAGCCCTACAGGCAAAGGTTCTTGGCATAGTTCCAGCTCAAGTTCGATATTTTCTCCTAAAATTTTGTGGAAAAGTTCTTTTTGTTCCCTCAGGAAAAAGTTCAAATCACAGGTTTCTTCTTTATTATCGACCTTCCCGCGGGACAAAATTAAAAATTGCTTGATAAGATTTGAACCGTTTTCTACGGCCGCAAGAATTTTGTCGATGTACCTCTTAAGCTTGGGGTCATCCCCTGCGTGTAAGCGAATCAAATCTAAATAACCGGTAATAACGGCCAGGATATTATTGAACTCGTGGGCCACGGTACCGGTCATTTTTCCAAGAACTTCTATTTTTTGGGCCTTGATAATGCCTTCTTCTTGTTGCTTAATTTCGCTGATGTCTTCCAGCATGCCCAGGCGCACAAGTTCCCGGTCAAGCCAGTGGATATAGACTTCGTTTAGCTTGAGCCAGCGGCCATGTTTTTCGTCGTAAATTTCTTTTTGCTCACGGAGCCCTTCTTTGGCTTTTTCTATGTGGCAAAATTCACAAACCTGCTTTTTTCCGTAAAGTAATTCGTAACAAGGTCCTTTGTTTACATAATCCTGGCCGAAGTATTCTTTAAAAAGGGTGTTGTGGTAAAGGATGGTCTTGGTTTTGGGATCAACCACATAGACCATGGCGGGGAGATTTTCCAAGATAGTAAGCAGTCTTTCCTGGGCAATTCTAAAAGAAGAAATATCTCGGCCAAGGATTAAAATGCGCTTTTCAGAATCGCATTTAAATGGGATTAACAGAAATTCCCACCATTGTATGCGATCTTTGGTCTTAATACGAAAGACTTCTTTTACCGGGGTGTCTTGCCCTGGAACCTGGGCAAGGAGCCTTTTTAAGCGCTCTAAAAGTCCTTGAAGTTGGGGTTTTATTTGAGCGATTTGTTCAAAGGTTTGGCCCTGGTAAATTTTCCGCTTAAAGCCAAAAATTTCGTTCGTTTTAGTGTTTGCCAGCAGCCACCGCCCCTGCATGTCCGTAAGGATTACGATATACGGGATATTGTTTAAAAGCTCTTGGAAAACACGGGTAATATCAAGGTATTCGCTTTCGCGCTTTTGCCTTTTTATGGCTAAGGAAAGGGCGGAAGCGAGTTCGTCAATAAGACCAAGTTCTTCGTCTGAAGGAGATCTCTTGCCAAAATCAACGATTAGTAGTCCTGTCCACCATTTTCCATCAAAAAGAGGGAACCCAAAGATTTTGTGGTCTTTACAATCAAGGAGCCCCAGGGCCTCTATTTCTTCTTCGGTGAACATCACCCGTTCACCTTCTGCGAATTTGGTTTCAAGCCCGGGCCATATATCCTGGTATTCAATCACATCAGGCAATGGCGGGGTTTTTTCATGGTGGGGATAACGTGCTACGAGATTGGCAACTAATTGCCAGCGATAATCTAATTGGTTGTAATAAACCGCTGCAGAGCAAAGATTTAATCCTTCCACAAGACCTTTTAAAAAATAGTCATAGGGGAGGTGATATTGGGAGGAAAAAAGCTTGTTTACAATTTGAATTAGTTTTTTAGCCGGGATTTTTTCGTCTTCGGAAACGAAATTTTTGGTAATTTTAAGATTTTTTTCTTGTTCTTCTAAGATCATTTGCCGCGCCCCTTTATGTAAAGACCTTTCGGCTCAAAATTCATATTTGTTGAATGTCTTACTTTACATTTATAACCCTTCCTCAAAATTTTTAGCATATTTCCCCACTAAAAATTTCTGTTATCATTACAAATTATGGAAAAGAAATCTCGTTTAACACAAAAAGTCCGGGCGGCGGGGTGAGCTTCTAAGCTTCCGCCAGCGGAGCTGGCAGAAATACTAAAAGATTTGCCTGCTTTTAAGCACCCTGATCTCTTAGTGGGCTTTGAGGCCGCGTCAGATGCTGCGATATATCGCTTGTCAGATGAGATAGCTATTATTTGTACCCTTGATTTTTTTACTCCCATAGTAGATGATCCCTATTGGTTTGGTCAAGTTGCTGCGGCTAATTCGCTTTCTGACGTGTACGCCATGGGAGGGCGTCCCGTTCTTGCCCTAAACATCGTTTGCTTCCCAAAAAAAGAAGACAAAGCCATCCTTAAAGAAATCCTCCGCGGAGGCATTGAAAAAATAAAAGAAGCAGAAGCTGTGCTAGCAGGGGGCCACAGCGTTGATGACCCCGAGATAAAATACGGACTTTCGGTGGTAGGGGTGGTCCATCCAGAAAAATACGTTACCAATGCCGGCGCAAAGCCAAAAGACGTGCTCTTTCTCACCAAACCCCTTGGCACAGGGATCCTTGCCACCGCGGTAAAAGGCGGCTTGGCAGACAAGACTGCGGAAAGACGCATGATCGAAGTCATGGCAGCGCTTAATAAAGCAGCCTCAGAGGCCATGATGGAAGTAGGGGTGTCCTCGGCCACAGATATTACCGGCTTTGGCCTGCTTGGACATGCCCTGGAAATGGCCCAGGCAAGCAACGTAAAGCTTGTTATTGAAGCAAGTAAGGTTCCTGTTATCAAAGAGGCCCTATCCTTTTTAAAAATGGGGCTTATCCCAGCAGGAGATTATGACAATATCCGTTTTTGTGAAAAGCACGTAAAAGTCGAAAAAGAAGTCGATAAAGACCTTCTTACTTTGCTTTATGACGCGCAAACCTCAGGCGGGCTTTTAATAAGCGTACCATCTGGAAAGAAAGAAGAATTTTTCCGTAAGCTGCTGGAAAAAGGTGTTTTTGAGGCAGCCCAGATTGGCTATGTGGAAGAAGGGCCGCCTCAAATAGTTGTCAAACCCTAATTTTTCTTCAGAAGATTCAGTATTTCTTTTTCTAATTCTTTTTTGCCTGCGTAGCCTACGTATTTTTTCACAATGTTTCCTTTTTGATCGATTATGAAGGTCGTAGGCAAAATGTCCGGCCAGTCAAAAGCAGAAAGTATTTCGTCATTGGCAATGGCCACGCAATATTTGATGTTTTTGGAATAAATCAAGTGGGGAAGCACTCTTTCGCCCCCTTGGTCAACCATGAAAGTGAGAATTTCAAGGCCCTGAGGGTTGAATTTGCGATAAAGATCAGAAAATTCAAGGAGTTCTACTTGGCAAGGTGGGCAATAAGTAGCAAAGAAGTTAACCAAAAGGACCTTGCCCTTGAAGTTCTCAAGCTTGGCAACCTGCTTTGAACAACTAAAGGTGTTTATTTTGGTGTCCCAGGGGATGTTTTGTTTGGCGGCAAGCACCTGGGCCCAGGCTAAAAAAGCAAGTGCCATGGTTAGGGTAATAAGTTTTTTCATTACGTATCCTCCTTAAAAGATTCGATTTCGTCGGCAATTTTGACGATAAGTTCGGCAATTTTTTCCGCAAAGCCTTTTCCCTTTTGGGCAGATGCTTTCTGAGGATCTCCCCACACCCCACTTGGCCAAAATTTTCTCTTGTTACGTACCAAAAAAGGCTTAGGGAAATGCGGATATTCTTCTTTAGCAGAGCCTTTGACCAGCTGAGGGTAAAAGTGGAGCATGATAGAGGTTTCAAATTCCCCGGCGTGAGAGTCTTTAGGGGTCTCAAGTAGGTCTTTGGCAGCCATCTCAAGCAGTTCAAGGATTGAAGCCACTGCTACTTTAGCCTCTTTTTGTTTTTCTAAGAATTCTTCAGCCGCATCAAGGATAAAAGCAAGATGTGTGCCTCCAGCATGCCCGGAAAAAAGCAAAAAATTTCTAAGCCCCTGGTCGTAATAAGAAGAAAGTAAGTCTAAAACCAGGCTGTGCAGGGTTTTTCCACTAATGCTAATGGTGCCAGGGTGCTCTTTAGTGCTACGGCACAGTCCATAAAACACCGGCGGCCCTACAAAAAGTGGGCGCTTTTTTGCTGCAAGCTTGGCTATTTCATACATTTGAAGCGTATCTGTGCCCAAGGGAAGGTGTGGTCCGTGTTCTTCGGTAGAGCCAAAGGGCAGGATAATAGTTTTCGTTGCCTCAAGGCCCTTTTCAAATTCGGGCATGGTAATCTCAGGAATAATTAACATGTTCATAAGTTTATCTTACCAATGGCTTTGGTCAATGTAGCTAAGCTTATTTTGTAAGAGACCTTTGCAAAATTATCGGGATCAGTATTGCAAGTACAAGCGCAGGGGCCTTAAAAGAAGGTATTTGCAAGGACCAGTGTTAAATATCTTTTGCAAGTTTCTATTTTGTGGTTAGACTGTTTGACAAAATTGTAAGAGGTGAGGAAGTCAATGCAGCCGCGAGAGGTTGAAGAGCTTAGCTGCCTTTATGAGATTGCAAAGACTCTATCGAGTTCGCTTAATATGCGTGAGGCTTTAGAGGAAGTTCTTGCTATTTTAGCAAAAAAACTCGACATGCGTAGGGGAACCATAACCATTTTTAATCCCCGCACTCAGGAGATCCAGATCGAAGTAGCCCATGGTCTTACGGCTGATGCCCGCAAACGTGGTCGTTATCGCCTGGGTGAAGGGATTACCGGCCAGGTAGTGGCCACTGGCCAGCCTATTGTGGTGCCAGCCATAGCAGAAGACCCGCGTTTTCTTAATCGTACGCGCAGCCGTAAGAAGGGCGAAAAAGAAAAAATTTCTTTTATATGCGTTCCTATTAAAAGCGGGGCGAAAATTTTGGGCACCCTTTCGGTTGACCGTATTTTTAGCGAAGAAATTTCTCTTGAAGAAGACGTGCGTTTTTTGACTATTATTTCCGGGCTTATTGCCCAGTCCGTGGCCAACATCCAGGCTATTCAGGAAGAAAAAGAAAAACTCCTCGAAGAAAACCTCAAGCTCAAACAGGAACTTAAGGGCAAATATCGTTTGGAGAACTTCATTGGCCTTAGTTCGCGCATGCAAGAAGTCCTACAGATGATCGAACGGGTCGCGCCAAGCTCGGCCACGGTGCTTCTAAGGGGCGAATCAGGAACGGGAAAGTCGTTGATTGCCAAGATAATCCATTTTAATAGCCCCCGGGCAAGTGGCCCTTTTATTACCGTGGCGTGTACTGCGCTTCCAGCAAACCTGATTGAATCAGAGCTTTTTGGCTATGAACGTGGGGCCTTCACCGGCGCCCTTGGCCGCAAAAAAGGCCTATTTGAAGAGGCAAACGGAGGTACGATTTTTCTTGATGAGATAGGTGATCTGCCACTTCCTCTTCAGGCCAAGCTTTTACACGTTATTCAGGAAAAAGAATTTTACCGGGTAGGCGGCACCAAGCCCATCAAAGTTGACGTGCGTATTATTACCGCTACTAATCGTAACCTGGAAGAGCTCGTAGAACAGGGTCTGTTTCGGGAAGATCTATATTACCGCTTAAATGTCTTTCCCATATATCTTCCGCCCCTTAGGGAAAGGGCCACTGATATTATTCCTCTTGCGGAGTTTTTCCTCGAAAAATATAGCAAAGAGTACGGCAAGAATATAAAACGCCTTTCTTCTCCGGCGATAGATCTTCTCGTGCAATACCACTGGCCAGGAAACGTACGCGAACTTGAAAATGTAATTGAACGGGCGGTGCTTGTTTGCGACGAGGAGGTCATCCGTAGCTATCACCTGCCCCAAAGCCTGCAAACTGCTGAAAGCTCAAGCACCAAAACCACTAAGAGTCTGGCGCAGGCAGTAAAAGAAGTAGAAGTTGAGCTTATAGTGGAAGCCTTAAAAGAGGCTCGGGGGAATCAGAGTAAAGCCGCAAGAATACTTGATACGAGCTTGAGAATCCTAAATTACAAAATAAAAAAATACGGCATTGATCCCAAGGTCTTTCGTAAAAGTGCTGCAAATTGAGTAAACTGAAGTGAGACCTTTGCAAACACTTTTTCTTAAGGTCAGTTTTAGGGTCCGTTCCTGATCTTGGCAATTTTGCAAAGGTCTTTTAAGGATGTATGCCATTTTACTTATGGGTCAGAAAATAGAAAATGTTGTTAAAGGAAAAGAACTTAAAGCAAGGCGAATTATTTGCCGAAAAAGATATTCCTCAGCCGGTTATTATTCCTCGTGGAGAGCATAATATCTCCCGTAAAGATATTTCGCCTGAGGCCTTAAAAGTCCTCTATCGTCTCAAAAAAGCAGGCTATCTTGCCTACTTGGTGGGTGGAAGCGTAAGAGATCTTCTCTTAGGAATTAAGCCCAAAGACTTCGACGTAGGCACAGACGCCCGCCCTGAGGAGATTCGCAAGCTTTTTCGCTGGAGCCGCATCATAGGCAGACGCTTTCGTCTGGTCCATGTGTATTTTCCTAAGGGAAAGTTTATTGAAGTGGTAACCTTTCGTGGGCCTGAAACTGCTGAAGAGGGGATAGAAGTCTTTGGCACTCCTTACCAAGATGCTTTTCGCCGAGACCTCACGATAAATGCCCTTTTTTACAATATTTCCGATTTCAGCATAATCGATTACGTGGGCGGCATGAAGGACTTGCGCGCGGGTATCATTCGGGTGATAGGGCCTCCTGACATACGTTTCATAAGGGATCCGGTGCGCATGATTCGGGCCATACGGCACGCAGCCCGCACAGGCTTTGTTATTGAAGAAAACACCTGGGAGGCCATTTTACGCCACCGCGAAAAGATAATGCTTTGCCCCGTGATGCGGATTCGCGATGAATGGCTAAAGGATGTTTTAGGCTTTTGGACAAGGCCCTGGGCAGAGCTCATGCTAAAAAGCGGCTTATTTAAAGAAATTTTTCCCTCTTACGGGAAATACCTTGAAAAGGCCCCTGCAGAAGAGAAAAAATTTTTCTTTAAGCTTCTTTCCTGGGGAGACAAAAAGGCCAAAAGAGAAGAACTAACCGAGGCCCAGAAACTTGCTCTGTTTCTTTATCCCTTTTTGGTGGGGGAAGGTCGCCTGGCCCGCTTTCCCGAAAGAACAGGGCGCCCCACCCAGCTCATCCGTGATTACATGAAAAAAGTCTTTTATCCTTTTGATTTCAAGAAAGAGCTTTTCGAAAATACGCTGCAGGTCCTGGCAGGCACTTGGCCTATCAAGTTTCATCTTTTACGCGGCAACAGAATGCCTACTCGCCTCGCCCGAAAAAGCTATTTTACCGAGGCCCTTTCCCTTGCCCAAATCATCATTAAATTAGAAAAAGAGATCTTGAGTTTAGAGATTCCTGGAAAAAGACGCAAAAGGCGCCGCCAAAAAACTCAGGGGAAACACCATGCCTGATTATAAAAAATCTCTCGGGTTTAAATTTATCCAGGCTACTAAACACGACCGCAAAGAACTTTTCTTGCGCAGGGAAGAAAATATTACTCCGGCTCCCTGGTTTAAGGTTTATCCGGATGCTCCCCGGCTGTCTTTACCAAGGCCACGTTTTGGGCCAGAGAACCTCTGGCAGGCCCTTGTTTCGCGCCGCTCAATCAGAAAATATCTCCCTCAGGCGTTGACCCTTGATGAGATTGCGCTTCTTTGTTTTGCAGCTCAGGGGATTACCGCAGAAGTTGGGCGCTATCTCTTGCGCACTGCTCCTTCGGCAGGGGCGCTATATCCTGTTGAGACTTATCTGTTTGTGAATCGTGCCGAAGAGCTCCCTGCGGGGATTTATCATCTTGAGGTGCAGGATTTTGCGCTTGAGCAGCTTGCCCAGGGTGAATTTGGCCAGGCCCTGGCAGAGGCCTCTCTTTCACAGTACATGTGTGCCAGAGCCCCGCTTGTTTTTGTCTGGTCAGTTATTCCGAGGCGTACCATGAGTAAGTATGGCTCTCGCGGGGTGCGATATATTTTTATGGATGTGGCTCATATTTGCCAGAATGTCCTTTTGGCAGCTTCAGCTATGGGGCTTGGGGCTTGCCCTATCGGCGCCTTTTTTGACGATGAGGTAAACGAACTCCTGGGCCTTGACGGTGAGGAAGAAACTGTAGTTTATCTTGCTTCTGTAGGCCATCCTGCGGAATGATAATTGTCTGGCATGAGGGAGCTTTGGGAGACCTTCTCCTGGCTCGTCTTGCTATCAGAAAAATAAAAAAATTGCATCCAGGTACTCCACTTATCCTTTTTGCCAGGAATGAAGTGCGTAAACTTTTTGAGCAAGCCAGGTTAGTGGAAAATTCTTTTCCCACAAGCCTACAGGTCTTGCCAAGTTTGGCCTCGGATGTGTCAAAAGCCTACGTTTTTGCAGCTTCATCGTCTCTTGAAGAAGTTATAAATAGTTTTTTACCTGTAAAGCCGGTTTTTTTGCCATCAAGGCCTTTTGAGAACAGGCATCTTGCCCTGACTCAGGTTGAGGGTCTTTTTTCGCAGGGTGGAAAAAAATTTAAGCTAGCTTCTATAAAAAAAGATGGTCTTTTTCTCTTCGGTGATAGCCCCATTGGGTCTAGGATTCTGCTACATCCTGGAAGTGGAAGCCCTCTTAAGAATCTCCCTCTGGCCTTCTGGCGAAAACTTTACGAGTTTCTTGAGGATTTGGGCTTTGCGCCGTTATTTTTGTTAGGCCCTGCGGAAATAGGCCTTAAGAAGGCTTCAGGCTTTTCCTGTATTTTTTGTGAAGAAGTCGAAACCTTACAAGGCGTAATGAAAAAGGCCTTTGCCTTTATTGGCCATGACTCAGGGGTGAGCCATTTGGCTTCAGCTCTTGGGCTTTATACCCTAGCTATTTTTGGGCCTACCTCCTGGCGCAACTGGGCGCCTTACGGCCGTGCGTTTGTTTGCGCGGTAAAATGTGATTGTGTCATCAATGGTGAAGACCCCAGAGACTGCCAGGCGAAGTGTCTTAAGGATTTCGAGTTTGATGAATTTGTCCCGGTGCTCTGGCGTTTTTTTAATACCATTCCCAGGTCTTACCTCCCTGAGAAGGTGCTTGAGCACCTGAGGCAGGCTGAGCGTCCCCTGGAGGCGGTGGAGGGGTACCAGGTGATTGAGGAGCCGTGGCTTGAGTACCTGGGGCTTGAGGTGGTGGAGGTGGTGGAGGCACGCTCCCCTTAGGGGCTATCACCTCTTCTTCGTCTCTACCGAACCAGTTCCAGGGAAGGAGCTTAGACCAAAAGCTCTTTTTCTTGGGCTTTTGTTGAACCTGATACTGTGGTGCTGGTGGAGCTTGAGGAGCCACTTCCTCTGGGCGATAATCAGGCCAGGAATCAACTTCAGAGTATTTGGGGGCACGGACCTCTGGGGCAGGAGGTGGGCCCTGTGGTGCTTGCACATTTGAAGCTTCGGGCTGTTCCATGCGAAAGACCCTTTCAGGGTGCATTTTGTTTACATCAGCAGGGGGAGGAGCTACAGGCCGTGCCAGGGCTTTGGGTTCTGCCACAGGAGTAGGTTCTATTGGCTTCTCGTTTGCAAGCGCATCAAAGGGCTTGCCTTCAAGGTAGGCAAGGCCGCGTTTGGCAAAATCATCAAGCTTTGGGACTAGGTCATCTAAATCGTTGGCATAGGTATATACGGCAAAAGGCGGTTTGTTTTCGTTTACAGGGATGATTTTGGCATCAAGGCTTACTTTTTGGCCGAAAGAGGTAAGGCTTCCGATAACCACGTAATCAGCCCCAAGTGTTTTCCCTAGTTCACGGGCCTTTTCAGAGGTAATTGGCTCTTTAATATCTTTTAGGGCTTCGTTTACTTTGGCTTGGTCAACAACGATGACTTTTCCGTCATCATAAAGTCTGGTGCTAAGCATATCTTGAATGCCTTGCTTAACATACGATAGATCTTCTTTGGCGTTTATTTTGAAAGGCAAAATGGCGACCGTTACCTGCTTGGCTAGGAGATTTGTTGCAAATATTAAAAGGAAAAGGATTACAAGGGACAGGAACCTTCTCATGACAAACTCCTGTGATTAAGCTTTGCTCTCTAGGCTAACAGTAGGGATAAAGGGCGTCAACGGGTAAGCCAAACGTTTCCATACTGGTCACAAAAAGCCCGCCAACCTGGCTCAACCCAGATAGTAGCAAACTCACCTACAATCAGTGCCGGGCCTTTGGTTTCATATCCTGCAGGGAGGTCTTCCCACACCAAAACTGCTGTTTTTTCTAATTGGCCGTTAGGGAGTAAAACTTCGGTAAAGACTTTACCTGGTAGCTTTTTGTTGGTTAAGCGCGGAAGTTCGATTTTAGGGGGATCAAGAGAGAGGTTGAGCCTTACCGCAGTGACTTCAAGCGGAGCAAGGGGCATGCTGTAGCCGTAAAGGCGTTGATGTAAGGCATGGAAACGTTCTTTGAAATCATAAGTAAAGGGGAGGGTTAGTTCATAGGACTGTCCTTGATAGCGCAGGTCAATTTCAGCCTCAGCGCGCAGTTCTTCGCGTTGGTATCCGTATCGTGCAAGTTCTTTTAAGGCAGAAGCAGCAAGTTCTTCAAGAAGTGGCAAAAGATATTCAAAGGCCACTTCGTAGTTACGCAGAAAAACAGCACGTGAAAAATCAAAGGAAGGGCGTGCCATCAAAAGGCCAAGTGCTGAAAGCACTCCGGAAAACCTGGGCACCAAGACTTCCTTGATGCGCAATCTTTCTGCCAGCGCTGTGGCATGAAGCCCCCCTGCCCCTCCAAAACACACCAATGTAAAGTCCTGCGGATCAAGGCCTCTTTCTACAGAGACCTTTTTTACAGCCTGTTCCATATTGGTGTTCACTATTTCTATGGCACCCAAAGCGAGTTCATAAAGGGAAAGAGAAGATTCTTTAGCCAACTTGGCAAAGGCTTTTTGCGCAAGTTCCATGTGCAGTTTTAAGCGGCCACCGAGAAAAAAGTCCGGCAAAAGGCGGCCAAGTAGGAGATTAGCGTCGGTAACGGTGGGTCTTTGGCCCCCGCGACCGTAACACGCTGGCCCTGGCATAGCGCCAGCGCTTTCCGGCCCGACTTTTAAAGCCCTGCCCCGGTCAAAATAAATTAAAGAGCCTCCGCCTGCGCCAATGGTATGGATGTCGATTTGTTTTAAATGCACTGGATAGCCTTCTAGGCTGTATTGTCGGGTAAAGGTGGGAGCGCCGTCACACAGGGAAACATCAGTGGAGGTTCCCCCCATGTCAAAGGTGATGATTCGTGGCCGTCCCAGCGCCCTTGCCAAGGAAAAGGCCCCGTAAACGCCTGCAGCGGGGCCGGAAAGAAGAGTGGCCGCAGCCCATTTCCCCACGGCTTCTGCGGGCATAAGCCCCCCACTTGATTGCATTAGAAAAAGCTTTGTCTCTTCTAGGTTGCGTTTTAAATTGCTTACGTAAGAGGCCATTACCGGAGCAAGATAGGCATTTACCAGGGTGGTAGAGGTCCGCTCAAACTCACGAAACTCAGGCAAAATTTCAGAAGAAAGCGAAATAAAAAGGCCTGTGTCTTTAAGGGCTTCTTTTACTAGTTGTTCGTGTTTGGGATTGGCATAGGAGTGCAAAAAGCTCACCGCAACCGCCTCAAACTTTTTCTTTTCTAGAAGTTTTTTTAGTAACGAAAGCTCTTCTTTGGATAGGGCCTTCAAAATTTCTCCTTTGGCATTTACGCGTTCGTTTAATCCCACTATTTGGCTTGCGGAAATAATGGGTTTTGGTTTTTCCACAAAAAAGTCGAAGAGCTTGGGTCTGTTTTGCCGACCAATAAAGATTACGTCTTCAAAACCCCTGGTGGTAACCAAAAGAACCTTGGCTCCTTTGCGTGTTAAAAAGGCGTTGGTGCCAACGGTTGTTCCATGGAGTAGCACTTCCGGGGAAGGGCACCCCATTTGTTTTAAGCCGGTTAATACGGCCCGGGATGGATCTTCCGGTGTGGAGGATACTTTGTGCGTGATAAGTTTTCCTTCTATTTCAGCAACAAAATCCGTAAAAGTGCCGCCGGTATCAACAGCAACCCGCATCAATGGTCACCTTTTCTACGTTTTTGGTCTCGGTGTCAAAAATAATCATAGTTGGAGGCCCTTCTTTGCCTAATATTTCTCCAGGATTAAGAAGAAGGGTATTGCCCACCTTTTGAACATCATATTCGTGGGAATGGCCATAACAGACTACGTCGTATTTACCTGTGGCAGCTAGCCCCTCCGCCATGGCAGGGAAATGACACACTGCGATTTTTAGCCCGGCAATTTCTAAAAAGGCATGTTGTCCGTGGAAGTGGATGTTTTTAAAGTCCGCGATTCTTTGGGTAAGAAGCCAGACATCTCCGGGATTGTTTCCCAGGATTAAGTGGACTTCACCTTTAAACTTGGCAAGCTCAAGTACCATAAAGGGCGAAATCAAATCGCCACAATGGATTAAAACCTGGGCTTTTTTTTCATTGGCAAGATTTACCGCCTGGCGCAAGTTAGGAATAGCATCGTGGCTATCACTCATTACGGCAATAATCATTGCAACCTCCTTAATTGGACTTAACTTATAAGGCTAGTTTTCATCATAAAACAGATTTTTTAACAGACTAACCCTTCCCTTGCATCAAGAAAAGCAGTGCTTATTTTCTCAGCTAGGAAGAGAAATTGAAAGCAAAATCCTAAAAGGAGGTGGCAATTATGCCTATTGGTTGGGGAATAGATTTTTTTGATCCATTCCGTGAATTTGAACGTTTGCAAGAAGAAGTTGACAGACTTTTTGAGTTTACTAGCCCTTTTGTGCCCATGCGTACGATAGCGCGTGGGACTTTTCCGGTAATTAACATTGGAGAGACAAACGATGCAGTATATGTGTATCTTTTTGCACCAGGCATAGAGATTGACAAGATAGACTTAACCATCGAAGACAATATCCTTTCCATTAGTGGCGAAAGGGATGCTACCAAAGCGCTTAAAGTAGAAAAAGTTGATCCTGCCCGTTACTACCGTCAGGAACGTTTTAACGGACGGTTTACCAGGGCGGTTTCTTTGCCCGAGTCCATAGATCCTTCTCAGGTAGAGGCGACCTATCAAAACGGCATCATTAAAGTGCGCATTGCTAAGCGCGAAGAAAAGAAAGCCAAGAAAATCGAAGTAAAAACCAGCTAATTTCAAGAAAGGAGGGATGAGTTATGGCTGAAAAGGAAACCAAAGAACTTGCTACCCGTGAAGAGCAGGCTCCGGCGGTGCGTAAAGAACGTCCCATGATTCCGCCGGTGGATATATACGAAACCGATGACGGATTGATTTTAGTGGCTGATATGCCAGGAGTTACCAAAGATAGCGTAGAAGTAAAAATTGAAGAAAATGTGCTTCAAATGAAAGGGGAAATTGTTGATCTTCCCGCAGAGGATGTTCAGCCTCTTTATGCAGAGCTAAGAGGCACAGAGTATTTCAGGGCCTTTACCATTGGACCAGAGTTTGATCTGGACAAAGTAGAGGCTTCTATGGATGCTGGTGTTTTGCGCATTTTCCTTCCCAAGGTAGAGACTCAGAAGCCTAAGAAGATTGAAATCAAGGTTGCCTAAATTTTTAGGGGGAGATTCCTCTCCCCCTTCTCGCCCTTTTCTTTCCTACCTTTTTACTTTAAAATAGACTTCAATCAACCACAGGAGTTTTAGGTAATGGCAGAACTAGAATACCTAACAGATGCTAAGGGCCGTGTGAAAGGTGTGTTCATACCCATTGAATTATGGCAGCGAATTTTTCCAGATTCACCTACTTCTTTAGCAGAAATGATAGAAACCATAGAAGATTATTGTCTTAATAAGGCTATGGATGAAGCCAAAAAAACTCCTCTCTATTCAAAGGAGGAAGCCCTTAAATATTTGGAAGATGAGTAGTGAAAGTAACTTACCGAAAGCTCTTTCTTAAAGAGTTGAAAAAACTTAAATCTGCAAAGATCTACGAAGAAATTTTTGATTTGGTTTTTCATAAGCTACCTACCGCCAGAAGTCTTCGAGAAATCCCAAACATTAAGCCCTTAAAAGGCTATCCTTATAGATTCCGCATTAGGGTTGGTGACTATCGTATTGGGATTGAAGTTCATGGTGAAAATGTGGAAGTAATGAGGGTGTTGCATAGAAAAGATTTTTACAAATACTTTCCTTAAAAATTAATTTTTGTAAGGAGATTTTGATGCTAGCAGGTAAATTTTTGGCTCCATCACCTAAAAAGATAGCTGATAAAAGCCGCTCGCCGGAGGAGACAATTTCTCTGGTTGAAGAACGGCTAAAAAATTTTGGTGCTGAGGTTTTTAGCGAATTAAAACGCATTGACAAGGGACGTCTTGGTATTCCTGTTTATATCAGCGTCTATGGGGCAGATGGGCTAAAGATTACGGGAAATGTTAAGCAAATGGGGAAAGGTTCAAACGAAAGCCTAGCCCGCGCTAGTGCACTGATGGAGTTAGTGGAGCGCTTTTCTCTTTTTTGGACGGTAAAGAATAACGACTTTCCCCTCGAAGTGTATAGCGAGACGCAGAATGTCATTCCTGGGGAAGTACTGCTTTCTTCGGTTATTGATCCAGATGACGACAAAAAGGCAACAGAAATATGCGCTAAGGTATTGCCCAAGGTCCCTTTTCACATGGCAAAGGCCTTTGACGTGTATCAAGAGCGAGAAGTCAAGCTCCCTTTTTATTGGTTTTGGCTTCTTTACGAATATAACGGCTCTGCTGCGGGCAATACCTATGCCGAAGCCGGGGTACAGGCTACCTGCGAACTTATAGAAAGACACACCTCCGCCCTGGCAAGTCGTGCTAAAGAACCTTTTAAAGAGATAGATCTTGACAGGATTTCTCAAGAGGCCAAAAATCTCCTGGCTTGCTTTGAAAGGCTTGGCGCCAAACTTTTCCTACGGGATATCACCTACGATATGCCTGTTCCTACTATAGCTGCTATGGCCTATGATCCTTCAACTTTCCCTCATCATTCTGAGTTAGTCTATACCGCAGGCACTGCCACAAGCCCTGATAGGGCTTTGATTCGGGCTTTAACAGAGGTTGCCCAGCTTGCTGGTGATTTTGACACCGACGGCAAATATCTTGAAAGTGGGCTTCCAAAATATCAAACCCTTGAAGAGGCTGAAATCATCGTGAAAGCACAAGGTAAGATCAAGCTTAGTGAGCTTCCTGATGTTTCTTTTGAGGATCACGCTTTAGAGCTGAAAGTTTTTGCCCAAAAACTTGCGGAAAAGGGCTATCATCTGTTTTTGCTGGACATAGCCTGCCCTGGTATCGATATCCCTGCGGTCTATGCTGTTGTCCCGGGGATCTATTTCCGGGAAAGAATTTTCTTGAACCCCCTTTATCAGCTAGTACGCACTGTTTCGCTTTATCTTCCTCCTGAAAAGGCTTTTTCTATTCTTAAAGAAATTTACAAAGAAATAGATCGCTATTATGTGGCCGCTTACTTGGGAAGGATTCTGATGGCCCTTGGCCATTATCATGAGGCGGCAGAAACCCTGGAAAGGGCTCTTTCGCTTAAGCCCAAATTCGATGACATTCCGGCAATTTATTGTCATCTTGCTTATGTTTTCTTACAGGCTGAAGAGTACCAAAAGGCAGAGAAGGCTGCGGAAAAGGGGCTTACGTACGGAACTTTTCCTGAGCTTTTGAATATCCTTGGAACGGCGCGTTTTAAGCAGGGTAAGCCTGATGCGGCCCTTGAGTCCTATTTACAAGCGGTGGCTCTTAACCCACAAGAACCAAGAGAGTATGCTAATATTGGTGCTTGTCTGGCAGCTTTGGGCTTGAAAGAAGAGGCCTTTGAATATTTCGAAAAGGCGCGTACCTTAGACCCAGCTTTTGACCTTGCGCCTTATACCGCGTATTTGCAAGGAGGAACCAATGTATAAAAAGATCCTTGTTTTGCGTTTTCCTGCAGACGTAGTGGATCAGCCCATTGTGTATCGTCTAGTAAAGGATTTTGATCTTTCTTTTAACATTCTCAAGGCCACCATTCTTCCTGGCAAAGAGGGCTTGATGGTGATGGAGCTTTCAGGCCATCCCGCCCAGTTCAACAAGGGCCTTGCATTTCTGCGTGAACTCGGCGTGGAGATAAAGACCATCAGCCAGGAAATTCGTAAAAACGAAGAAAAATGCATTCACTGTGGCTTTTGCACCGCAGTTTGTCCTACCCAGGCCCTTTATGTGGACCGTGAGACCATGGAAGTGAAGTTCAATCCTGAGCGCTGTACAGGTTGTGAACTTTGTATGCCCGCCTGTATTGTCCGCGCCATGGAGGCCTATTTCCACCGGGAGCTAGCAGAACTTGGCTAAATGATTGCCGTAGCTTTGAGCGGGGGGGTAGATAGCACTTTTTGTGCTTATCTGTTGCGAAGGTCAGGCAAAGATATTTTTGGCCTTTTTGCCTTGCTTTCCCAAAATGACCCCGAAAAAGAAATTGCGCGGATAAAAGAAATTTGTCGCGCTTTAAAAATCGATTTGAAAATAGCTGACCTGCGCAAGCCTTTTCAGGAAAAAATAATCGCTTATTTCAAAGATTCTTACCGCAAAGGTTTAACCCCTAATCCATGTATTATCTGCAATCGAGAGATTAAGTTTGGTCTTTTACTTGAAAAGGCTAAAGAACTTGGTGCTGAAAAACTTGCCACGGGTCATTATGCTCGCGTGCTCTTCAATGAAAAAAATGGCTGCTACGAACTTTATAAAGGTAAAGACCCAAGCAAAGAACAATCTTATTTTTTGGCTATTTTACGGCAAGACCAATTAGCCCAAAGCATTTTTCCTCTAGGGGATTGGCGGAAAGAGGACGTAATTAAAGAAGTTGTAAAATTGGGTCTTTTTAATCTTACTTCTCCTGAAAGTCAGGAAATTTGTTTTGTGAAGGGCGATTACCGGGAACTCTTTAAAGCAGAGGATTTTCCTCCGGGAGAGATTGTCACGGTGGATGGCCGGATAGTTGGCAGACACAAAGGCTTATTTGCCTATACCATTGGCCAACGAAGAGGCCTTGGGGTGCGTTTGGGTAGGCCTTACTATGTAGTGGCCCTTGATCCTGAAAAGAATCGTGTCATTATCGGCCCGAAAAAAGCCTTAAAAAAACAAGCGCTAAAAATAGAAAAAGTACACTTCATTTGTGAGGCATATCGCCAAAGCGAATTTGATGCCTTGGTGCGCATTCGCTACCGTCACAAAGAGACTCCTGCTAAGGTCTTTCTTCGGGATAACGATGCTGCTGAAGTTGTCTTCAAAACTCCCCAGCAGGCCATCACCCCTGGGCAGTTTGCGGTGTTTTATCAAGGAGACAAGGTTTTAGGCGGCGGTGAAATCGTTTCTGCTTATGAAACTAAGTCTGAAAATTAAGCGGCTTTTTTCAAAATTAGATCGGCAAGAGGGAAGTTTGATATTTCAAGTTGTTCGAGGCTGATAATCTTGCTCGCATTGCTAATTTCAATACCTACTGGAAAGCCGTTTTCATCAAAATCAACCACGATTCCAGAGGCAACTTCTTCTGATTCAACGCTATTTTTTTCTGCCAAATCTATGTACAAAATATCGTCTTCCGGGAAATATTGAATTTTCATTTCTTAAACCCCCTATCAAAAAAGGCATTGTGTACGGTTTCTCCATCTGGTTCAACAACAACGCGAAGATACTTTTGGGCTTCCTCAATGTAACTCCAAAGACGTATTCGTCCGTCAGGCTGTTTTTTCACTTTGATCGGATTATTTAGAGTTTTTTCGATCCACTCTGCTTTCAAATAGGGTCTTTTTAACAAGACCTTATTTTTGAAATAAGGAGTAAATTGCATTTTATCTTAGCTTACTAGTTCTTTAACGCTTTGTCAGCTTGAAAAGATTGGTGGTAAATATGCTTTTTTATATTTTGATAGACCTTTGCAAAATGACGAGACCAGCGTGGCAAGGACTACCACAAGGGATCCAAGACTTTTAGGTCTTTAAACTTTACAGAAATGTTCTATTTTTCCGATTACAGGATTATGGAAAAGAAGCTAGTATGGGATAAAGAAAGTTTTTTTGAAGAGCTTGAGCATGACAGGGGAGAAATAAAAGACCTCCTGGAAGTATATCTTTCTTCCTCAAAAAAACTCCTTGCAGATATTGAAAGGGCTTTAGCTTCAGGGGATCTTGATTTGGCACGGAGAAGTGCCCACGCTTTAAAAGGAGCAAGTGCAACGATTTTTCTTGAAAGTGTTAGGGTTTTGGCTTTAAATCTAGAGAAGGCTTCAGACCTTGAAGAAGCAAATGATTTGTTATTTGAACTAAAAGAACAACTAAATGAATTTTGGCAAAAGATAACCTCAGGAGATTATGGTGATTAATAAAGAGGGGCTACCTTACGTATTTGGGCCAGGGCTTTTAGGCGCTGTAGTCGGGCACTTTACCAAAAGAAAAGACTTACTTTACGGAGGCCTTTTAGCTTCTTTGGCGTGTGCCTGGTTTTTCCGTGATCCTGATCGCTATCCGCCCTTTGACCGGGAGCTGGTTATCTCTCCGGCAGACGGGCGCATCGTGGCCATCAAAAAAGTAAAAGAAGAAAAATTTCTGGAACAAGAAGCCTATCAAATCGGCATTTTTATGAATGTCTTTGACGTTCACGTAAACCGTGCGCCGGTTACCGGACGCATTGTCAAAACCTGGCATGAACCCGGGAAGTTTCTTCCTGCTGATAAAGACGAAGCCTTTGAACAGAACGAAAAGCGCTATTTTGCTATTGAGCGCCTTGATGGTACACCTTTGCTGGTGGTACAGGTGGCAGGGCTTCTTGCCAGGCGAACGGTTCCTTTTGTGCGCGAGGGGGACGAAGTCCTTGCCAGCGAGCGCATTGGTATGATTAAGTTTGGCTCCCGAGTTGATATCTTCATCCCGGAAGATAAAGCACGTGTGTTGGTAAATATGGGTCATAAAGTACGGGCAGGGGAATCACCTTTGGTGTTATATCCATGGCAGAAAAAATAAACAAGCGCAAAAAAAAGAAGGATAAAAGAAATCGCATTTATCTTTTGCCCAACCTTTTTACCACGGGCAATCTGTTTTGCGGTTTTTTTGGCCTTATAGCCGCCATTGAAGGCCATTATGCCAAAGCGGCCATTGCTATTCTTTTTGCCATGATTTTTGATATTTTAGACGGGCGTATTGCCCGCTTTACCGGAGCTACCAGCCGCTTTGGCATAGAGTATGACTCCCTTTGTGATCTGGTATCTTTTGGAGTTGCACCAGCCATTCTGGTTTTTACGTTTGCTTTAGAAAGCTACGGCCGATATGGATGGCTGGCGGCCTTTTTGTACGTGGCTTGTGCTGCGCTTAGGCTTGCCAAATTTAATGTCCAGGCCGCCAGGGAGCCCAATTATTTTTCAGGGCTTCCCAGCCCAGGAGCAGCGGGCCTTATGGCCTCTACCGTGCTTTTTTCTCTGTGGATAGGGCTTGAACAGCCGGTGAAGCATATTGCTATTTTGCTCATGGTGTATATAGTTTCATATTTGATGGTCAGTAACGCACCGTATCCCTCATTTAAAAAACTTACTTTTGCCGAGCGGCATCCTTTTTATTCGCTGGTGTTTTTTGTATTGTTCTTAACAGTGATTGCCGCAGAACCCCACGTAACCCTTTTTGTGGGCTTCTTACTATACGCCACCTCTGGCCCCTTCCTCCTTGCCCTCCGCGCTAGGCGGGGGCAGAAGGTTCCAGTATCATCAGAAATTCAATAAATTTTTTCTTTCCAAGACCAAAAAGACCTAATAAATTGCCCTTTGGGTTTTCAAACATTAAGCTTGGAAGAGAAGGAGGTGCTTATGATTTCCCGTGTTTATATATTTGATACAACCTTGCGTGACGGAGAACAGTCTCCAGGCGTATCGTTGACCGTAGAGGATAAAAAAGAAATAGCGCGCGCCCTTGAACGCCTGCAAGTTGATGTTATTGAAGCGGGCTTTCCTGTGGCCTCACCAGGAGACTTTGAGGGTGTCAAAGCAATAGCAGAGACTGTGAGAGATGTTCAGGTGGCCGCCCTTGCTCGCGCCAATGAAAAAGACATCGACACCGCCTGGGAAGCCATTAAAAATGCAGCGGCACCACGAATTCATACTTTTATCGCAACCTCTGATATTCATCTTCAATACAAATTGCGCAAAACCCGTGAGCAGGTTCTTGAGCTTGCAGTCCAGGCGGTAAAACATGCCAAAAAATACACCCCTTTTGTTGAATTTTCCGCAGAAGACGCCACCAGAAGCAACTGGGATTATCTGGCCCAGGTGGTTGTCGAGGTGATAAAGGCAGGGGCTGTTACGGTCAATATCCCGGATACCGTGGGATATACCGTGCCCCAGGAGTATTATGAACTTATTTCTTATCTGGTAGAAGCCCTTAAACAGGCAGATCTTTACGATCGCTTTGCAAGCGGCGAGGTTTGTTTTAGCGTGCACTGTCACAATGATTTGGGTCTGGCTGTGGCAAATTCCCTTTCAGCGCTGCTTGCCGGGGCACGCCAGGTGGAATGCACCATAAACGGCATCGGAGAAAGAGCAGGCAATGCAGCCCTTGAAGAAATTGTCATGGCCCTTAAGATAAGGCGCGACTTTTTTGAAAAAACACTCGGCACCCCCCTTGAAACCAGAATAGACACCACGCAAATAGTGCCTACCAGCCAGTTAGTTTCAAAGCTCACGGGCATGATGGTGCAGCCTAACAAGGCTATCGTGGGGGCTAACGCCTTTGCTCATGAATCAGGTATCCACCAGCACGGTGTCATTATGCATCGGGGCACTTACGAAATCATGGACCCCAAAGAAGTCGGCTGGACAGGAAGCGCCATTGTGCTTGGCAAACACTCCGGGCGTCATGCGGTGAAATTCAAGCTGGAAAGCCGCGGCTGGAAGCTTTCTCCCGAAGACCTGGCCAAAATTTTTGAACGTTTCCGTCAGGAAATAAAAGACGTTTTGCGCACGGTTCATGATGAATACTTAGAAGGAGTGGTGCTTGATGAATTTCTTGAGGAGCAATACCGCTACAAAGTAAGAGCAGCATACGTCTCAAGTCTGTATGGCGCTCCTTTAAAACCCCTGGCCCAGGTAGAAATCCTTGACCAGGAAAAAGACACGCGCACGGCCTTTACCGTAGGCGTTGGTTCAATCGATGCTGCTTTCAAGGCGATAGCCAAAGCATTAGGCTACAATTTTATGGGTACCGCTGAAAATAAACCCTCTACCGAAAAAGACTTGCGGCTCATCGATTTTCACATAGATGCCGTGGGCAAGGGCACGGAATCCCTGGGGGTTTGTGGCGTGGTGCTTGAGGATTATCAGGGCAAACGTGTGGCAGGCCTTGGAAAAGATTATGACATTGTCGCCGCTGGCCTAAAAGCTCTGGTGAACGCCTTAAACCGGCTGGAAGCATATCGCACCAAGGGTGAAGAACTTAAGGCCGAGCTAGCTAAAAAAGCGGTTACCTAAAAAGGAGCTCATAGAGGTAAATGGCACGCTACGTAATCGGGATTGACTTAGGGACCACCAATTGTGCGCTGGCCTATGTTGATCTTAAAGACACAGGGCCAGCGCTTAAGGTAAACATATTTCAGATACCCCAATTGGTAGGGGCCGGGCGGCTTGGAAAAAGAGAAACGCTGCCCTCGTTTCTTTATTTGCCAGGAAAATTTGAAGCAGACGAGGACTTAAGCCTTCCGTGGGCTCCTGGCCGACGTTTCGCCGTAGGCACCTATGCGCGGGATCACGGGGCTCTTGTCCCTTCTCATCTTGTTTCTTCAGCCAAAAGCTGGCTTTGCCATGGTGGGGTGGACCGTACCGCTAAAATTCTTCCCTGGGGTGCAGGAGATGAAATTGAAAAGGTCTCCCCGGTGGAGGCCTCTGCCCGGTATCTTGAGCACCTCAAAGAGGCCTGGAATTACGAAATGGCTAAGGATGATCCCGAAGCGCGGCTTGAGAACCAAATCATTATTCTCACGGTGCCGGCCTCTTTTGACGAGGTAGCCCGTGAGCTCACCCTTAAGGCTGCGGAAATGGCGGGCCTTGAAGTCATCCTTCTTGAGGAACCAACTGCTGCGCTTTATGCCTGGCTTTCCCAGCACGAAAAAGACTGGGACCAGCACCTAAAAGCAGGAGAACGGCTCCTGGTTGTTGATGTTGGCGGCGGTACCAGCGATTTTACCGTGGTGGAAGTAAGAGAGGGCCCTATGGAGCTTGAGCTTGAGCGCATTGCTGTGGGAGACCACATCCTCCTTGGGGGAGACAATATCGACCTTGCTCTTGCGCGTTTGGTTGAGCGCAGGCTTCCAGTAAAACGCCTTGATTTTGCTCGCTTTCAGACCCTTACTTTCCTTTGCCGTGAGCTCAAAGAACGCCTGCTTTCACCAGATGCCCCAGAGGAAGACGCCATAAGGCTTCCAGGGCGTGGGCGCGCCCTTATTGCTGACACTTTAGTTGCCAAAGTAAAACGCGAAGAAGTGCTGGCGTTGATTGAAAAAGAATTTTTCCCAGAGGTTTCCTATAACCAGAGTTTAAAACGTGTTGAGTCAGTGCCAAGGGGCATGAGAGAATGGGGGCTCCCTTATGCCCGAGAATCCGCCATTACCAAACACCTGGCAGCATTTCTTTTTAAGCAGGGAATAGAAAAAATAGACGTGGTTCTTTTTAACGGTGGCGCGCTAAAGCCCGAAGTTTTACGCAAGCGTATTTGCCAGGAGCTTTCCCGCTGGTTTGAGCACACGAATCTGAAAACCCTTGAAACCGTCTCCCTTGACCTTGCGGTAGCAGTAGGCGCAGCGTATTACGGCTTGGTAAAACAAGGTCTTGGTATACGGGTGGGAGGCGGGCTTCCGCGGGCTTATTACCTTGGGATAGAAGAAAACAAGTCCTCAAAGGCGGTTTGCATTGCCCCCAAGGGCACCAAAGAAGGCGAACATTTAGTTCTGCCGCGGACTTTTCGGGTGCTAACCAATCGTCCGGTTAAGTTCCCCCTTTATACCTCTTCGCTGCGAGATGACGCTTTGGGAGACATAGTGAGCCTTAACGAGGACTTTGCCTCTTTGCCTCCCCTTACCACTCTTCTTAAATTTGGGCGTAAAAGCGGCGTTAAGGAGATTCCTGTCAACATCGAAGTGCATCTTTCCGAGGTGGGGGTGCTTGAAACTTATTGCGCAAGTCTTGAGAGCCCCCATCGCTGGCGCCTTCAATTTAACCTGCGCGGGGAAGAGAAAAAAATCTCAGAAACTCCTGAAGGCGTTTTAATAGCGCAAGAAAAGAAAGAAGAAATATCACCTGTTGAGGAAGAGCGCCTTAGTAAGGCAAGAGACTTTTTGCTTGAGGCCTTCAATAATCAAATCCTTTTGCCCAAGGTAATGAATCGCTTAGAAGAAATTTTTGAGATGGAAAGGGATCGTTTTCCGCTCTTAGTGCTCAGGCATCTTGCAGACTTTCTCATCGAAAACCAGCATCTGCGTTTAAAATCAGCAGCACATGAAGCCCGGTGGTTTAATTTGGTAGGTTTTTTCCTGCGCCCGGGATATGGTGAAGCCTCTGATCCTTTTCGGATAAGGCAAATATGGGGGCTATATTTTTCGGGGATTGAACACCGCACTGATAAAGCTGTAAATCTTGAATGGTGGATCTTCTGGCGCCGGGTAGCTGGCGGGCTAAACCGTGGCAAGCAGGAACAACTCTTTGCCAAGCTCAGGCCGTATGTCTTGCCGGCCAAGGGGAAAAAGCCCGAGAAGACCTCTCCTCAGGAGCGCCGCGAGATCTGGCTTTGTGTGGCAAACCTTGAAAGAATCCCTGTGGAAATAAAAATAAAACTTGCCGAAGTTGCCTTGCCCCAGGCCCTTAAGAAGGGTGACCGGCTTTTTATTTTTGTGCTGTCAAGGCTTTTGGCAAGAGAGTTACTGTATGGTCCGGCAGATCGGGTGATCCCATCGTCAGTAGTAAATAGAATACTTAAAGAAATTCTTTCCTTTTTACGGAAAAAATCTCCCAAGGCAAAGATTGCCAACCTCTGGGTGGAGGCTCTTGTAAACATTGCGAGACTTACGGGAGACAGGGTGCGTGATCTTCCCGAAGAGATACGCCAGGAAGTTTTTGATTTTTGTCGCGAAGTTTTAGATATTTCAGAAGAGTTTTTGCGTCCGCTAAAAGAGGCCATGCCCGTGGCAAGCCAAGAACGAACCAGGCTTTTTGGCGAAACCCTACCTCTAGGGCTTAAGCTTGATGCGTAAAAGTGATTTAGTTGAAAAGCTTTCCCAGGAACTAAAGATAAGCAAACGCAAAGCCAAGCTGTATGTGGATGCCTTTTTTGAAACCCTTGAAAGTGAACTTCTACGGGGAGAAAAAGTTGTTTTTCAAAATTTTGGCAGTTTTGAAGTAAAAGAATATCACGAGCGAAATTTTTTTAATCCGCGCACAGGAGAGAAAAAGATTCTTTCTGGTAAAGTGCGCCTGCGTTTTAAGCCAAGCAAGAAGCTACTCGAAAGGATTAACAGGTAAGATGAAAGGCCCCGGCGACTTTTACTCCTGAGGCAGAAAGCTTGTTGAAACGTTTTACCGCCTCTTCCGTTTTATATGCTTCAAGCTTAATCCCCTTTTGAGCGCAGGCATCTTTGACCGCCTGGTCTATTTTCATTACGCCATAAGCTCCGGTGCCAACGACAAGTACTTCACAGTCTGAAGAAAGGATGTCTTTTATGTCTTCGGGGTAAAGGTGATGGCCATCCTTGCGCCACCAATTGGGCACAACCTGGCCGTTTATTATTTTCAAATCGCTGGTGTAGGTCTTTCCGTTTATTTCTGTGCGCCCAAAGCTATAAGAGTTGATCTGCAGCGTCATTAGGCGGCCTTTTCCACGTCGTCTTCGTGTTCTTTTAGGGCTTCTGTCTGGTAGTAAGTAATGAGGCTGTCGATAATATCGTCAAGTTCGCCATCAAGAACCTGTTCAAGCCTATAAAGCGTAAGACCGATGCGGTGGTCTGTGATGCGGTTTTGCGGGTAATTGTACGTGCGGATGCGTTCACTCCGATCGCCACTGCCAACTTGGCTGCGCCTTTCCGCCTGAATTTTTTCTTCTTGCTCGCGCAATTTTATTTCATAAAGGCGGGTACGTAGAATTTGCATGGCCTTGGCGCGGTTCTGGTGCTGTGAGCGTTCGTTAGCACAATAAACCACGATGCCCGTGGGGATGTGGGTTATGCGCACCGCGCTTTCGGTCTTATTGACGTGCTGGCCACCTGCGCCACTTGCCCGCATGGTGTCAATTTTGAGATCTTCAGGACGAATCTCAACATCGACTTCTTCTGCCTCAGGGAGCACAGCCACCGTAACCGCAGAAGTATGAATACGTCCGCCGCTTTCTGTTTCAGGGATGCGCTGTACACGATGTACGCCGCTTTCGTATTTCAGACGGCTATAAGCGCCTTTTCCTTTAATCATGGCAACGATCTCTTTGAAACCACCCAGGCCTGTGGGATTAACATCAAGGATTTCAACCTTCCAGCCTTTGCGTTCAGCATAGCGGCTGTACATGCGGAAAAGGTCTGCAGCAAAAAGGGCAGCTTCTTCTCCGCCTGTGCCTGCCCGGATTTCAAGCATGATATTCTTTTCGTCGTTAGGATCTTTGGGCACCAAAAGAAGCATAAGGCGCTTTTCAAGCTCTTCGCGACGGGCTTCAAGCTCTTTGAGTTCTTCTCGGGCAAGCTTGGCCAGCTCTTCGTCCTGGTCTTCAGCAAGTTCTTTATTATCTGCGATGTTTTGGAGAACTTTTTTATATTCCCGGTAAGTTTCAACGATCTCGGAGAGATCAGCGTGTTCACGGGCAATTTGGGTGTATTTTTCCCTGTCGTTTACCACCGCTGGGTCAGCCAGCTGGGTGGTAAGCTCTTCAAAACGCTTTTCTACAGCGTCTAGTTTTTTAAGGTAATGTGTTGCAAATCCCATATTTTATTTTTTTAAGCTATTTTTTGAATTTTTGCCAAAGTAAAACAAATTCTTCTAAACTCAGGTCTAAATCTTCCCTAATTATTTTTCTTAATAAACCCTTTGGTATATCGCATCCTTTATGTAACTTCTTTTTCTTCTTCCAGACAAAGTTCAATAACTTCTCTAATATTTTTTAGGGCTTCGTCTATTGTTTTTCCATAAGAATGACATCCTTTAAAAACAGGACAACTGACTATGTAATAACCATCTTCGTCCTGTTCTATAATAATTGGCAAATGTAGTTTTTTCATGATTTTTATTTTTTGTTTTCTTTCTCGAGTTTCTTATAAAAATCAGCGTATTTTTTCTTAAACTTATCTACCCGCCCGGAGGTATCCAGAATGCGCTGCTCTCCGGTATAAAAAGGATGGCACTTAGAGCAAACTTCCACTTTGATTTCAGCCAAAGTGCTTCCCACGATGATTTCGTTGCCGCAGGCGCAACGAACAACCGCTTTTTTGTGATACTCCGGATGAATTCCCTTTTTCATTTTATTTAACCCTCCTTATTTTCAAAATGCCACTGTCTAATTTTTTTCTGTAAGTCTTCCCGATCCTTAAAGGCCAAATAATAAAGGTATTCAGGGGCAAAATCTGCCCCGTTTTCCCAGACAACCGTACCCAACTCTTCGTCTAGCTTGAACCTCGCAAAAAAGTTTTTGTCTTTTAGAGATTCAAATATTTTGCCTTCAAGGCTGTTTGAAAGATCTACTATGCCTTCGTTTCCGTCTTCGAAAAGAAGCTTTATTTTATAATCTCCGATATATTGAGCTTTTTTTATCTTTGTGAACATTTTTCTACTCTAACGGCGGAATTGGTTCGGGAACTTCTCCTTTTTGAATTTTTTCCCAGTTTTTTAGCAGTGCTTCTTTATTTAATTCATACCACTCAAGTACTAATCGTAAAGCCCTTTTGGGAAACTTTCCCTCTACAACTCCTGTGTTTATATCCACGATAATCTCGTACTCACCATATTTAGCATGAAAATGTGGCGGCAAATGGTCTCGATAGTACATAAAAATAATAATTCCTAAAAATCTACTTATTATCGGCATATGTTGAACTTACCTGTTCATAGCCGCCAGGAATTCTGCATTGTTTTTGGTATCTTTCATTTTGTCAAGGAGAAATTCCATGCAATCTACCGGGTTAAGGGGTGAAAGAAGTTTTCGTAATATCCAGACCCGGTTAAGCACTTCCTGCGGAAGCAGGAGTTCTTCTTTACGGGTGCCGCTTTTGTGAATATCAATGGCAGGCCAGATGCGGCGATCAGCAAGCTTGCGGTCAAGATGAATTTCCATGTTACCAGTGCCTTTGAATTCCTCAAAAATGACCTCGTCCATACGACTTCCGGTATCAACCAGGCATGTGGCGATAATGGTAAGGCTTCCGCCTTCTTCGATGTTTCTGGCGGCCCCAAAGAATCTTTTAGGCTTATGTAGCGCGTTGGCATCAATACCGCCTGAGAGCAACTTACCGCTTGAAGGGACTACGGTGTTATAGGCGCGAGCCAGACGGGTTAAGCTGTCGAGCAAAATAACTACGTCGCGGCCGTGTTCCACGAGCCTTTTGGCCTTCTCTACTACCATCTCTGCGACCTGGGTGTGGCGCTGAGGGGGTTCGTCAAAAGTTGAGCTCACCACCTCAGCGTTAGGAACGCTTCTTTCCATATCTGTTACTTCTTCAGGGCGTTCGTCTATCAAGAGAATGATGAGATAGACTTCTGGGTGATTGCGCACGATCCCGTTGGCTATGTTTTGAAGGAGCATGGTTTTTCCGGTGCGTGGGGGTGCCACAATGAGCCCACGCTGGCCTTTGCCAATGGGTACAAAAAGATCAATGATGCGTGTTGAGAAATTATCAGGGTCTGTTTCAAGGCGTAGCCATTCGTTAGGATAAATCGGTGTCAGGTTGTCAAAAGGGATTTTAAAACGCGCTTTTTCTGGGTCTTCAAAGTTGATTTTTTCTACTTTGAGCAAGGCAAAGTATCTTTCACCTTCTTTGGGTGGGCGGATAAGCCCAAAAATAGTATCTCCGGTGCGCAGGTTAAAACGTCTGATCTGAGAAGGAGATACGTATATGTCGTCTGGGCCAGGAAGATAGCTGTAGTCCGGAAAACGTAAGAAACCAAATCCCTCAGGCAAAACTTCGAGCACCCCTTCACCTCTAACTTCACCGCCAAGTTCCAGGTGTGCCTGGATGATAGCGTAGATAATTTCTTGCTTGCGCATGGAAAGCGGGCCTTCAACTCCATATTCCTTGGCAAGTTCCTGCAACTCAGAAAGGGTCTTTTTGCGAAGCTCTGTAAGGCTAAGTGGCGGAGGGGGTTCTTTGGGCTCTTCCTGTTCTTCCTGGGCCTCTATTTCTTCTGGTTTTTCTTCGACAACTTCAGCTTCTTTAATTGTTTCTTGTGTTTCAGACATTGCTAGTCACCTCTTTTGGAATTTGACTTTGACGCCTGCCCAAAGGGAGGCTCATTCGGAGAGCAATAAAGAATATTCAGCAGGCGAATTTAAAAATAAAACCTCTCAGAATGATGTCAAGCAAAAGCTTTCATAATTTATCTTCTCTGCTATTTTACTGGTTAAATTCCTAAAAGAAAAGGAGAAAACTCATGCTGGTGGTTCCTGCGATTGATTTAAAAGATGGTCGCTGCGTGCGTCTTTACCAGGGAGACTATCAGAAAGAAACTGTTTATAGCGAAGATCCCGTTGCCATAGCAAAAGAATTTGAAAAGGCCGGAGCAGAACTGATTCACATTGTAGATCTTTCTGGGGCCAAAGAAGGCAAAGCCGTGCATCGCAATTTGATTGCTCAGATCGCAAAAAGCATTTCTGTGCCAGTGGAAGTAGGTGGTGGAGTGAGAGATTTAGCCACTATTGAAGATTATGTTTCTCTCGGGGTTGACCGGGTGATTCTCGGTACCATTGCTTGTAGGGAGCCTGAGCTTGTCCGGGAAGCAGCCCGTCTTTTCCCGGGTCGCGTAGTGGTAAGTATTGACGTGCGTGGTGACTATGTTGCCGTTGAAGGCTGGACCAGTGAAAGCTCCATTCACTACCTTGAATTAGCCAAGCTTTTAGAAGATGCTGGTCTCAGGGCCATTATTTTTACAGACATAACGCGAGATGGTACTGAAGAAGGTGTAAATCTCAAGAGAGTTTTGCCTCTTCTTGAGACGGTCTCCCTCCCGGTATATCTTGCCGGTGGGGTTTCAAGCATTGAAGACATAAAAAAGCTTCTCCCTCTTGAAGAAAAAGGCCTTGAAGGAGTTATCACCGGGCGGGCCATCTACACCGGAGCACTTGATTTGCGCGAAGCCATTAAAATTGCTAAGGGTATGGCGTGAAGGAAAAAGACCTAACTGGACACCTTATCGAATTTGCAGAGCAAGGGCGCACGCAAACGGCTTACTGCCTTGGCCATAAAGATCGGCGCTTGCGGGTGCTTTTGGCCTCCGGGCGCGAGGAGTTACTTCCGCGCACGCGTATTCTGCATGTTTCCAAAAGGACATTCCGGGCTCCTCACCGCCAGGAACAATTAGAAATCATAAAAAGTGCCGATGCCAGAAGGGAGAAACTAAAAGACGAAATAGACCTTGAGACCCTCTGGGAGTTAATCGTAGATGATACCGAAGAAATTTCACCAGATGAATTAGCAGAAGTTTATTTTGGCGAGGGCGCTGATGACGATCACGCAGCTGCTCTGATTCGCAAGGTCCTTGAAGACCGCCTTTATTTTCGTTTTCGCGAAGGAAATATCGTCGTCCACTCGCGAGAAGAAGTTTCCCGCTTAAAAGAAGCCCGTCGTAAGGAAGAGGAACGCCTGGCCCGCCGCGAAAAAGGGGCCTTGTGGCTAAGGTCTCTTTTAGAGGGGAAGGAGGTTCCTCTCTCAGATGAAATTAAAGATTTTTGGCTAAGATCTCTTAAAGAGTTTTTGCTTTTTGGCGATGAGGCAAATCATGCCAAAGAGACCAAGGATTTGCTAAAAAGCCTAGGGGCTGAACGGCCAGGGAAAGTCTTTAAAATTTTGGTCTCTGCAGGGGTTTTTTCCGAAGACGAGAACCTTGAACTTTTGCGCTTTGATATCAAAGAAGACTTCCCCGAAGAGGTAGAACGAGAAGCCCAAGAAATAGTCGCCAAAGGTTTTGATCGCGAAGGCCGCGAGGATCTAACTCATCTCTTCCCTATAACCATTGATGGCCCAGAGACAAGAGATTTCGACGATGCCATTCACTTTTGCGAAAGGGAAGATGGTCTGGAAATCGGGATCCACATTGCTGATGTTTCTGCTTTTGTGCCACCAGGATCGCGTCTTTTTAAAGAGGCTTTAAACCGTGGGGCTACGATTTATCTTCCTGATCGCATCATTCCCATGCTTCCACGGATAATTTCCGAAGAAGCAGCAAGCCTTATTGCTGGTAAAGAACGTCCTGCCCTTTCCTTTCTGGCAACACTATCACCTGACGGGGAACTTAAGGGCTTTCGTATTGTCCGTTCGGTGGTCAAAGTAGCCCAAAGACTCACCTATGATGAAGCCGATACCTTGCTCGATAAAGAACTTGCGCCACTTTATGAGTTTTCACAAAAGCTTTTTAAAAGGCGCCTTAAGGCCGGGGCCCTCCCGGTTTATTTGCCAGAAATTTCTCTTCGGGTAGAAGACGGGCACATAATACTTGAGCGTATTGAAATAACAGGGGCAAGATTCTTGGTCTCAGAGTACATGATTCTTGCGAATTTTATCGCGGCGAAGTTTTTAAAAGATAAACAGGTGCCTGCCATCTATCGCAGCCAACCTAAACCCAAAGAGCGCATTATTTCCGGGCACGAGCAAGACCTTTATCTCAATTTTCTCCAGCTAAGGCATATGTCCCGGGGGGAGATGCATCTTTCTCCAGAGTTTCATCATGGACTGGGGCTTCCCTGCTATACCACGGTTACTTCGCCTATTCGAAGAGCGGTAGATCTAATTATGGAGCACCAGCTTTGCCATTTTCTCAGGACAGGAAAGCTGCTTTTTAGCGTAGAAGAGATCGAAGAATTTTTGAAAGAGCTTTCGCGTGCCCTTGAAGTGGTAAACACCGTTAAAAACAGAACTTATCGCTATTGGTTGCTCAAATATCTCAAAGAAAACGCTCGCAATCAAAAATTAGACGCGTTAGTAATAGACATCCACCAGCGTAAGGCCAAGGTTTTAATTCTTGATTACATGATCACCGTTGATATTCCCTTGCCCCCCACCTTGAAGCTTGAACCGGGAACAAAAGTCCAGGTAGTGCTCAAGGGTATAAACCCCAGGGAAGACAATATCAAGGCCTTTCTAGCCCATTAGTTATTGTTTTTTGTCTTGTTTTTTTGTCTTTTTTAGAAAGGGGATCTACGACGAATATGTGCCCACCCTTTCTTTTGGCTTCGTAGAGGGCTTCATCTGCACGCAGGATCAGATCGTCAACGTCTTCGCTGATAGGGCGTTCTTCCCGGCGGATAAACTTGGCAATTCCTGCCGAAAGACTTGCGGGAGAGAAATCTTCCAGCGAAAAACGGTTAATGATACGTTTAACTATTTTACAAGCCGCATCGGTATCACACTGGGGCAAAATAAGGGCGAATTCATCGCCTCCGTAGCGAAAGGGCAGGTCAACGTATTTTCTAGTAGAAGAAACAAGGATTTCTGCTAAGCGTTTTAGCAGGCGGTCTCCGGCTTGGTGCCCAAAAGAATCATTAAATTGCTTAAATTTGTCAATATCAAACATCACCAGGTGGAGGGGATATTTTTGCCGCCAGGCTTTGTAGCATTCTTCGGTGAGTTTTTCTTCAAAATAGCGACGGTTGTAAATACCTGTAAGGGGATCTTGTTGCACCATAAGTTTTAATTTGTCGCGTAGTTCTTTTTCGCGCAAAATACGCGCTATTTTGGCCTCAAGCTCATCAATTTCAAAAGGCTTTCTGATGAAGTCGCCTGCACCTGCCTCAATTACGTCCCGGTATTTTACCTTTTGGCCGTGGGCGGTGATAGCAATTATCTCTAGCTCAGGCCATTTCTCTTTGGCCTTTTTGATAAGGGTGAGCCCGTCCATCTCGGGCATAAAGATATCAGTAATCAGGATGGTATAGGGGCCGTTTTTGTTAAGTAGCTCAAGGGCCTCTTTGCCATTTAAGGCAACGTCACACTGGCATCCCTTGGTGCCAAGATGGGTCTTGATGAACTCGGTAATAAGCGGCTCATCATCAACAACGAGAAATTTTAGTCTTTGTTCTGTTTTCGGGCAAATTAATTGATTTTCCATATCGCCATTTTACATAATCGGCAATAATGCGGTTATGGTCAAACACAAGTTCTTCAAAAGGTATTTCTTGCAGCGAAAAAAGTCTTGCCTCTGCGGCATCATCAGCCCCTTGCGGTGCACCATGTGCCTTGGCAATGTAAACCGTGGTTATCGTGTGAAACCGCGGGTCACGGTCTGGTTCAGAATAGGTATAAAATTGGCAGATAAGCTCTACGTCCAGGCCGGTTTCTTCTTGGGCCTCCCGCTTAGCAGCATCTTCTAACGACTCGCCATAGTCTACAAATCCGCCAGGTATGGCCCAACCGTATGGTGGATTTTTGCGGCGGATAAGGCAAATTTTATCTTCTACTTCGATAATGATATCCACCGTGGGAAAGGGATTGCGATAAGTTTCTATGGTTTTGCCACAATGCGGGCATTTTCTTTCTTTTTTCATGGCACGTACTTAGACGCAATGGGAATCATCTCTTCGTGAATCAAGCCGTTGCTTGCCAGAATATTGTTCTGAAAGGGATCGTAAGCTTCCCCTCGATAATTGGTAACACGGCCACCTGCTTCTTTTACCAGAAGGATTCCGGCAGCAGTATCCCAGGGCTTAAGAAGTGGCTCCCAGAACCCATCAAAACGCCCGCAGGCAACGTAAGCAAGATCAAGGGCCGCTGCCCCTGCCCGACGCACCCCCTGGGCCTTTATCAGAAAGTCGTGGAAAGCACCTACGACTTTTTCAGGCTGGTCATGGACTCCATAAGGGAAGCCAGTGGCCAAAACTGCGTCGTTGAGCTTAGCTACTTGAGAGACGTTTATTTGACGCCCGTTTAAAAAAGCGCCTTTTTCTTTCTCCGCCCAAAAGAGCTCATCAAGCATAACGTGATAAATCACCCCGAGGACAGGTTCTTTGTCTTCCATGAGGGCAATACTTGGGGCAAACCAGGGAAAATGATGGGCATAGTTAGTGGTGCCGTCTAATGGATCCACCAGCCAGTAGCGGCCTTTGGGTTCTGTTTTGGCCTGTTCTTCGGCAAGAATGGGGATGCCAGAGGTTTTTAGCAAGGAGACAATAAGGGCCTCGCTTTTTATGTCAACTTCTGTTACCAGGTCAATTTCTCCTTTGCGCTTTACTTCAATGTTTTTGTCAAAGTATTCGCGCTGAAGTCTTCCTGCAGCAAGGGCCGCGGCTTTGGCCAAAGCTAAAAGCTCCATGGTTATGCCTCCACCGCTTTGGCAAGATTTTCTTCATAAGGCGCTTTCACCACTTGCCTTTCGGTTATGATGGCAGAGATATATGAGTTTGGTGTCACGTCAAAAGCAGGATTTAGGGCCGAGACCCCACGCGGGGCAATGCGTTTTTTAACACAACAGAGCACTTCTTTTTCATCACGCCATTCAATGGGAATGTCTTTGCCGGTAGAGGTAGCAAGGTCTATCGTGGAACAAGGAGCGGCCACGTAAAACGGCACCTGGTTTTCACGCGCAAGTACGGCTAGGGAATAAGTGCCGATTTTATTGGCTACGTCGCCATTTGCTGCGATGCGGTCTGCACCAACCACTATGGCCTGGACCTTTCCCTGGGCCATGAGGCTTCCTGCCGCCCCATCAGGGCTTATCTTTACAGGGATGCCGACTTTTTTTAGCTCCCAGGCCGTAAGCCGCGCTCCCTGAAGCCAAGGCCTGGTCTCGTCTGCAATGACTTCTATTTCTTTGCCAGCCTCAAAAGCCGCCCTGATTACCCCAATGGCTGTGCCGTAGCCTCCTGTTGCCAGGGCTCCAGCATTGCAATGGGTAAGAACGGAAGCCTTGGCAGGAATGAGTTTTGCGCCTAAGCGGCCCATGGCTTTGTTGGCTTCGATATCTTCTTCCCAGATTTTTAAAGCTTCCTGGCGCAGACGAGAAACTATATCGTCAACAGATAAATCTTCGCTTTGGGCTACTTTTATAAGCCTATCAACCGCCCAGGCAAGGTTTACGGCTGTGGGGCGGGCACTTTTAAGGCTTTCGCCAATACGTTTTAGTTTGGCAAGAAAGTCCTTTTTGCTGCGGGCTTTGATGCGTTCTGCCCCTAAAACCAGCCCGATGGCAGCGGTAATCCCTATGGCAGGGGCCCCGCGTACTACCATTTTTTTAATGGCTTGCTTCACCTGGGCTGGGGTTTTAAAGCGCAGGTATTTCTCTTTCCAGGGTAAAAGCCGCTGGTCAAGCAAGAGAAGGCCCTTTTGATCCCAAAGGATAGGCCTGATGACGTCCAAGTTTGAAGGCAAAAACTCCACAGTCCCTCCTTAGGCTTCAAGCAGTTCTGTAAGGATTTTATTGACAAGCTTGGGATTGGCCTTGCCTCTGGTTTCACGCATCACCTGGCCTACGAAAAAGCCAATGACATTCTTTTTGCCCTGGCGGTATTTTTCCACCTCTTTGGGATGGGCTTCGACGATCTTCTGGCAGATAGCCCGCAAGGCATCTTCGTCGTTTTCCTGTTTAAGGCCTTTTTCTTCGACGATTTCTTTGGGTGAACGACCCTGATAGACCTCTGGGAAGATCTGTTTGGCAATAGTTGAGCTGATAACGCCTTCATCAAGGAGTTTAAGCAACTCAACAAAATGCTCAGGGGTAAGCTTTGTTTCGTGGATTTCTTTTCCTTCTTTATTGAGCTCACGAAGGACTTCGGTCATTATCCAGTTGCTAACAAGTTTGGGCTTGGGAAAATTTTTGCAACAAGCTTCAAAAAATTCCGCAAGCTTACGAGAAGAGGTTATTATCTCTGCATCATAAGCAGGAAGGCCAAATTCCTCCATAAAGCGCTTTTTCTTAGCATCGGGTAACTCTGGAAGGGTGTCGGCGATTTCCCTTATCCAATGTTCAGAAATTTCAACAGGGACAAGATCCGGATCTGGGAAATAGCGGTAATCATGGGCTTCTTCTTTGCCGCGCATAGACTGGGTAACCCCGCGGGCAACGTCAAAAAGCCGCGTTTCCTGGATTACCTCTTTTCCGTCTAAGATGAGGGCGATTTGCCGTTTTATTTCGTATTCAAGGGCTTTTTGTACGTGTTTAAATGAGTTCATGTTTTTCAGTTCTACTTTGGTGCCGAACTTTTCACTTCCCCGCGGACGCACAGAAATGTTGGCATCGCAACGAAGGCTGCCTTCTTCCATATTACCGTCGCATATTTCTAGGTAGCGAAGGATAGAACGAAGCTTTTTAAGGTAAGCAACAGCCTCTTCAGGGGAACGCATATCCGGTTCGCTTACAATTTCAAGAAGGGGGACCCCGGTGCGGTTTAAGTCAACGTATGATACAGGACGTGCTTCGTCGTGGATGAGTTTTCCAGCGTCCTCTTCCATGTGTATGCGCACCAGGCCTACTTTTTTCTTCTGGCCATCGACTTCTATTTCAATATAGCCACCTTCTGCTAAAGGGAGTTCGTACTGCGAGATTTGATAACCTTTGGGTAGGTCTGGATAAAAGTAGTTTTTTCGTGCAAAGACAGAAACAGGGTTTATACGAGCATTGGTAGCTAAGGCGAGTTTGATGGCGAATTCCACGACCCTTTTGTTGAGCACCGGAAGGCTTCCTGGCATGCCACAACAAACCGGACACACATGAGAATTGGGGGCAGCGCCAAATTCCGTGGAACAAGAACAAAAAATTTTGCTTTTGGTGAGAAGCTGGGCGTGTACTTCCAGCCCAATGACTGCTTCAAAGTCCATAACTTCCTCCTTGTTAAAGGATAACAAGAGCTTATCTCTTGGAGATTAATTGTCAACGAGAAAGATGGGAAGGAAGTTTGACAAAATAAAGAAGGGTGCCCGCAGGCACCCTGAAATAAAACAGTGGGGAATGGTGTCTTTAGAAAGACTTAAAGTTTGCCTTGTTCTTTTAATTCTTTGACAAAGGCATCAATAGGATTTTCTCTTTTTCCAACTTTCTTTGGAATTGGTACTCCGCGTTTGCGCAATTCAGTGACGATTTTCATTACTTGGAACTTGCTGATACCGAGTTTTTCGGCAATTTCCGCTGCTGACATGTTAAGATAGTTTTCATAAACAAACTTAACATCTTCTTTGGTAACGGGTCTGCTGCGCTTTCTAGCCATGTTCTCCCTCCCTTAAAATTTTTTCTTTTATTAAGGCTAACTATTTGTATGTTGTCAAGACTTTTTTGCTAAAATCTTCTTTTTAGAATTCAATATTCCATGATTTAATTTTAGCTAAAATTTCAAAAGACGTGAGATTATGATAAAGAGGTGTAATGGTAATAAAGCCTTCTTTTAAGGCAACTACGTCAGTGTCGGGATCTTCTTCGATGAATTTTTCACTGCACTGCCAATAATAAATATTTCCATGAGGGTCAATTCTTTTTTCGAATTTTTCAATAAGAGGTTTTGTGCTTTGGCGCACGCATTTTATGCCTTTAATTTGATGGGCAGGAATAGCGGGAATATTTACGTTTAAACATATATTTTTGGGGAATTCATTTTTAGCCAGAAATTCAATTAAGCAACTGGTAAAATAAGCGGCAAAACAATAATCTGGCTCTAGATATTCGTTTAAAGAAACAGCTATGCTAGGATATCCAAGAATTGCTCCTTCTGTGGCAGCAGAGACCGTTCCCGAATAAAGAACATTTATTCCCACGTTTGCACCTCTGTTGATTCCAGATAAAACTAGATCAACTTTCCCGTTTACTATTTCGTATAATGCCAGTTTTACACAATCAGCAGGAGTGCCACTTACAGCGTATCCAAAAAATATGTTGTTTCTTTTTATTTTCCTAACCCGCAAAGGATCGGCGATAGTGATAGCATGTCCTACTGCGCTTCTTTCTGCTTCCGGGGCTACAATAATAACCTGATGCTCACCACACAGGGCATCATGAAGGGCACACAGTCCCTCTGCAAAAATGCCATCATCGTTAGTTAGTAATATCCTCATCTAAAAGTCATCTCCTTTGCTCAGAAAATGGATTAGACATGCTTTTCGATGAGGACAATAATCTTTGGGATGTGGACAGCCCTTTTTAAGAGGACGATATTCTCCGTCCTTGGCACAATATCCTTTTTCTTCTTGATCGCTTTTGTTTTTTTGGGATTTATGTTCTGTATTCGGCATTTATTTTCACGTAATCATAGCTTAAGTCACATGTTAGATATTCCGCAGAAGCATTACCTTCTTTGAGGTCAATTGTCAAAGTAAATTCGTTTTTTGTCATTTCCTGATGAGCTAACTTTTCTTGTTCTTTCCCCTGTCCTAATCCATTGGCAACTATTTTTATTTGGTTAATGTAAATGTCAGTTTTTTCAGGGTTAAAGCTTACTCCTGCTCGCCCCATGGCTGCTAAGAATCGCCCCCAATTAGGATCTTCTCCGAAGAAAGCAGTTTTTGACAACAAAGAATTGGCAATAGTTTTAGCAATTATAAGAGCTTTTTCTTCATTGTCAGCATTGATCACCTTTATTTGTACTAATTTTGTGGCCCCTTCGCCATCTTTTACGATAAATTTAGCAAGTTCATAGCATATCTCATAACAGGCCTGGTCAAATAATTTTTGGTCTTCTTGGGTATCTATTTTCCCAGAAATAGCATTAGCCATCATGTAAACCGTATCGTTAGTGCTGGTATCTCCATCTACTGAGATTCTATTGAAAGTAAGAGCGACGTTTTTTTTGAGCGTTTCTTTTAGAAAAACAGGAGAAAGCTCGGCGTCAGTTAAGATAAAGGCAAGCATGGTGGCCATATTGGGGCAAATCATGCCTGCCCCCTTAGCGATTCCTAAGATAGTTATTTCTCCTGAGGGAATGTTTATCTTACGGCTAGCTATTTTGGGAAAGGCATCTGTTGTCATAATAGCCCGAGCAAATTGTTCCACACCATCGGTAGAGAGATTTGCACAAAGGTTTGGCAAGGAATTTATGATTTTGTCTTTTGGGAGTCTTTCTCCAATAACCCCTGTGGAAGCAGGGAGAATATTTGTCAGGTTGCAGCCCAAATTTTTGGCCAGGGCCTCTAAAATTTCTTGCGCGTCTTTAAGCCCCGCTTCTCCGGTGCACGCGTTTGCACAGCCGCTATTTACCAGGATAGCTTTGATTCCCTCGGTCTTGCTCAAAATTTCTTTTCCGAGCAGCACCGGGGCGGCTTTTACCAAATTTTGGGTAAAAACTCCGGCTGCCAGGGCTTTTGCTTCGGTATAAATCAGTCCAAGATCAAGGCCTTCTTTTTTTATGCCGCTGGCACAGGCGGCAAATTGAAACCCTCGGGGAACAAACATTTTTTCCTCCTTCTTTTTTGCTATTTCATGGAGCGTTTTACCAACAAAGCGGCAGCTCGAGAAGGCCTATTACCTTTTCCTTCGCTATGCCTTTGCTCACCCTTCGCTGGTCAGAGACTTTCCCTGCGACGCTTTTTTCATATTTTCGGTGTGAGCAATCACAAATGACGGTTGATATGCTCTTAGCAATATCTTGTTTAGTTTGATTTTTAGCCTAAAATGTAGCGAACATGGCGCGTATTGCTATAGAAAAAGCCCTTTGGTGGTCTCTTGAACAAAGCAAGCGCTTAAAACAAGGAGAATGTCTGGATCTTCTTTGTAAGAAACGCAATCGTCTTTTGCGTGTAAAAAAGATAGCTTCAGGGTTTGCCATAGAAGAACGAGGCTTTTTCAAGGAAGACCACCAGGCAGAAAGTTTAAAAGAGCTTCAAAAGATTCTTGAAAGGCTTATTGCGCGGGAGTTTCCTCGCAGCCACATGTTATGGGCTCATAAGCGGCGGTTTTGATGGATAGCAAAGACCTACTTAACAAATTAAAAAAACTAGAAGGTAAAAGTTACGGAGCGTATAAAGAGCTCAAGGGCACTTACCAGTTCTCTGAATTCTTGCTTTGTATAGATAAGGTGCAATCAGATCCCTTTGCTCCTCCAAGCCTTATGCGCGTCAAAATCCCATCTGCCTCAGCGGGTTATCCTGCCCATTTTTATAGTAACGATTCCCGACGCCTTGGGCTGGAAAACTTTTTAGCCAAGTGCGCTAAAGATCTCAGCAAGGGGCTTTCCCGCAAAATAGGCACCGGGAAAGGGGGCTTAATCAAAGTGCACGGCCCAGGGCAAGAAATTTTGCCGCGCACCGGGGTAGAGGTCTTTCCTGATGGAAGTGTTGAGTTGCGTTTTTTTGTGGGGCTTCCTGCAGCAGGACGTCGCATCCTGGCTAAAGAAGCCCAAAAAATCCTATTTGATTCCTTACCCCAGCTTGCCAAGGGGCTTTTTTTTCAAAATGTAGCCAAGGACTTGCTACAGAAATACGTAGAAACAAACGAAGACGCTGATTTTTTGCGCAAAAAGTTAAACGAGCTTGGGTTAGTGGCTTTTGTAGCTGATGGAAGTATCTTGCCAAGGGCCTCTGGCGTTGATCCCAGGCCTGCTAAAAACGCTATCCCTTTTGTCGCCCCGGAAACCCTTGCCCTTGAGCTTGAACTCCCTAATCAGGGGAAGATTAGAGGCCTGGCCATAAGGCCAGGTGTTACGTTGATTGCAGGAGGTGGCTTTCACGGAAAATCCACCCTTTTGCGTGCCATTGAGCAGGGCATTTATAACCATGTGCCAGGTGACGGACGAGAATTTGTGGTGACTATCACAGAGGCAATTAAAATAAGGGCGGAGGATGGCCGCAAAATTACCGGAGTGAACATCTCTCCTTTTATTAATAATCTTCCCTTTGGCCAGGATACGCATGCCTTTACTACAGACTGTGCGTCAGGCTCTACCAGCCAGGCGGCCAATATCATGGAAGCCTTAGAAATCGGGTCAAAGCTTTTGCTAATAGACGAAGACACATCCGCTACCAACTTTATGATTCGTGATATGCGCATGCAGGCGTTGGTTTCTAAAGAAAAGGAACCCATAACGCCTTTTCTTGATAGGGTCAGGGAGATTTATGAAATTTTCGGTATTTCGAGTATCCTGGTTGTAGGCGGCTGTGGTGACTATCTTGACGTGGCTGATACCGTAATTGTGATGGAAGAATATCTACCCAAAGATGCTACCCTTGAGGCCAAAAAAATTGTTCAAGAATTTCCTTTGAGGCGCAGAAAAGAAGCTGCTTTCCCTTTTGTTTTGCCCAGGCCCCGATCTTTTAGGGAAGATAGCTTCCCTCGAGTCCCAAAACCCCCAAAGCCCAAAGGCAGACATATTATCGTCTGGGGTAAGGAACTAATAGATCTTCAGGCGGTGGAACAATTAGTTTCTGAGGACCAAACACGTGCTATAGCACTTGCTCTTCCCCTGCTTGCCCAGCATCTTAAAAAGGGCCTTTCTTTGCCAGAGGCTCTTGATGTTTTACAACAAGACCTCAAGGAAAAAGGGCTTTTAATGTTGAGCAGTCTTCCCAGGGGAGATTTGGCAGGGTTTAGGGCCTTTGAATTGGCCGCAGCCCTTAATCGTTTGCGGACCTTAAAGGTGAGAAATGCCTAGACGCCGCAAAAAGGCTCCCAGAAAGCTTTCCCATTTTCATCTGGCGGTGCTTTTCTTTTCAGCAGCCGCCTTCGCTTTAATCTTTGTTCTTTTAGTGGTTTATTTTTACCTTTCGCTTGGGCTTCCTAGCATTTCAAAGCTTATCAATTATGAGCCTCCTGCGGCAACGGTAGTTCTTGACCATCGCGGCGAGACTTTGGCTTATTGGTACAAAGAGCGCAGGTTTCCCGTTCCTCTTTCTCAGGTGCCCCCCTATTTGATTCAGGCCTTTGTCTCTGCGGAAGATGCCAGGTTCTATGAGCACAAAGGACTTGACTTCCTGAGTATTTTAAGGGCGGCCCTAAGGGATATTAAGGCCCGTCGTATTGTTCAAGGGGGAAGTACAATTACCCAACAGGTAGCCCGTGCCCTGCTCCTTTCAAATGAAAGAACTCTAAAACGCAAGCTCAAAGAAGCTATCTTGGCCTGGCAAATTGATGCGGCCCTTACCAAAGACGAAATTCTCACTATTTATCTAAATCAAATTTATCTGGGGGCGGGGGCTTACGGAGTAGAAGCTGCAGCAAGGACGTATTTTAACAAGCACGTATGGGAACTAACCCTTCCTGAGGCAGCTCTCATCGCGGGCCTAACTCCTGCACCCAGTAAATATAACCCTTTACGGAATCCAAAGCTTGCTCTTAAACGCAGGGCCTACGTGTTGCGTCGCATGGCAGAAGAGGGCTATATCAGCTGGGAAACAGCAGAAAAGGCCATGAAAGCCCCTCTTAAACTCAACCCTGGAGATTTTTCCCCTAAAAAAGAAGCGCTTTATTTTCTATCGGTCTTGCGCCAAAGGCTTGAGAGAAAATTTGGCCCAGAGCTTTATACCGGTGGTTATACTATTTACGCCTCATTAGATCTTCTCTGGCAACAGGAAGTTGAAAAACGCTTGCAAGAGCACCTGAAAATCATTGCCAAGCGGAACAAGCGTAAAGATATCCCTGAGGGGGCAGTTATTTGTCTTGACAACCAAAGCGGGGCGGTTCGTGTGCTGGTGGGAGGAAGGGACTTTCGCAACACACAATTTAACCGTGCCATCCAGGCGAGGCGTCAGCCGGGTTCAGCTTTTAAGCCCATTATTTGGGCTACTGTCCTTGAGAAGGGCTTTGCCAACGTAGCGAGTCAGGTGGTGGATGAGCCTATTGTTTTGCCCGGGGCCAAAGCAGGTTCTTTCTGGCAGCCTAAGAATTTTGACAAAGGCTACCTGGGCCCTATCAGCTTGCGTACTGCTCTGGTGCATTCGCGCAATACCGTGGCAGTTAAGCTTGCCTATGCCACGGGACTCCCTGATCTCATTACCACCGCGCAGATGCTGGGCATAAAAAGTCCGCTTGCGCGTAATTATTCTCTAGCCCTTGGAAGCTCTGGTATTTCACTTTTGGAGTTAACCAGGGCCTATACTGTTTTTATCAACCAGGGTGTGCTGAAAGACACCCGGTGGGTGGAAAGTATTTTTGATCGCCACGGCAAGGCTATCCCCCTTGAAACTAAAAGCAAGCAGGTTATTTCCCCTGAAACCGCTTATTTTATGAGTTTTCTTTTGCACGAAGTGGTAAGAGACGGCACAGGACGGTGTGCTAAAGCCTTGGGTGTTTGGGCAGGAGGAAAAACAGGTACCACGGATAATTATAAAGATGCCTGGTTCATTGGTTTTACTAAAGAAATTACCTGCGGGGTATGGATAGGTTACGATAAGGTCGTTTCTTTAGGGAGACTTGAGACCGGAGGCCGAGCAGCCTGCCCCATGTGGGTTAAGGCCATGGAAAGCAGGCCAGAAAGTTATTTAGACGAAGCGCCTTCTCCTCCTGAAGACATTGTATTCCTTGAGATTCAAGATTTTGATCCTCTTAGAGGCAGAGAAACAATTCTTATGCCTTTTAGGGAAAAAGATGTCCCAGAACTAAAAAATAGCCTTCCGCGCCAGGGTATTCAGAGATTTATAAGAGAGCTTCTTTCGCCTCTTGGATTTTAGAAGTCTGCTTTTTACGAGGAATCTTAGAGAGATCGTCTCGAATCCAGTAAAGCACGTTGTATTTCTTTTTGAGATGATCAACCATTTCTTTGAACTTGTCTTCAGGCATATCCATAACGCGAAAATATACACGACGCCTTTCAAGTTCTAGGCCTTCATAAGAAGTTAGCACCGTAACAATGCGAGCGCCGTGTCTGCGGATTTCTTGGGCGATTTCGGAGATAAGCCCTGGCTGGGCCTTGAGAAGAAAAGCAATCTGATAAGGACCATAGTAAATTCCGGTGATGTGGATAAGGACTTTGAATACGTCTGTTTGGGTGATGATGCCGATTACGTGGTTTTCTTCGTCAACCACAGGGAGACCTGAAATGCGATTTTCAAGCATGACCACCGCGGCAAATTCTACGGTAACATCAGGGGTTATGGTGATAGGGTCAGGGGTCATGACGTCTTTTACCCTGATTTCAGAAAGAAGATAGTAGAGCTCATGAACATCTAGGGCCGTGGCTTTTGATGGGGTTGCCTCTCTGATATCACGGTCAGTGATAATCCCTACCAGTTTGCCGTCTTTCACCACCGGTATGCGGCGCATGTTGTGTTCTTTCATTATCTGAACTGCTTTCATAATGGAAGCATTTTCATCGAGTACGATAGGGTCTTCAGTCATCCATTCTTTGACAAGCATAAAAGCCCCCTCTTTTCTCAAATTTGGCCATTTATACCATTATCGTGTAAATAAGCAAACACTTAAACTTAATAGGGCTTCTTTTTTAGAAGAATCAAAAATTCTTTATTTCCTGCCGGGCCAAGGATTGGACTTTCAGTTATTCCCTCTGTTTTGAGATTAAGTTCTTTTTCGGAAAAAGTTTTTATTTTCTCAATAACTTCTTGGTGGAGTTTTGGATCCTTTACTACACCACCTTTGCCGACTTTTCCTTTTCCAACTTCAAACTGAGGCTTAATGAGGGCGATGATGAGACCTTCTGGTTTTAGAATTTTTACGGCCGCAGGTAAAATTTTGGTAAGAGAAATGAAAGAGCAATCAATGGTAACAAGGCCAACCTTTTCGGGAAGGCTTTCTTCAGTAAGATAGCGAGCATTGATTCCTTCGAGCACCACCACCCGCGGGTCGTTCCGTAGTTTGTAATGCAACTGTCCCTTACCTACATCAATGGCATAGACTTTGGCAGCGCCTTCTTGTAAAAGACAGTCTGTAAAGCCACCGGTAGAGGCCCCTATATCAGCGCAAACAAGCCCAGCTACATCAATGCCGAAATGCTTAAGGGCATGGGCAAGTTTAAGCCCCCCGCGAGAAACAAAAGGAAGCCCCTTGCCTTTAATCTCAATTTGGGCGTCAAAGGGGATTTTCTGGCCGGCTTTTTCAATTCTTTTTCCATTAACGTAGACTTCCCCAGCCATTATTAAGGCTTGTGCCTTTTCCCTTGTTTCGCAAAGCCCTTTTTGCACCAAAAGTTTATCAAGGCGTTCTTTAGTTTGTGCCAATTTTTATCCCTTTACCTTCTCGCTTAAAAAATTGACAGCTTCTTCAGGGGTAAAGGAGTGTTCCTCATCGCCGCGTCTTGATTTCAGTTCCACCTTTCCTTCTTTCTGAAACTTTTTGCCAATGACGATTTTATAGGGAATCCCTATTAAATCGGCATCTTTAAATTTGACCCCGGGGCGCTCGTCTCTTTCATCCCAGAGCACTTCTACCTGCTTTTCCTGAAGTGCTTGGTAAATATTTTCAGAAGCTTCCATAAGCTTGGTATCTTTGGGGCTCAAGGTTAGCAGGATGGCGTGAAACGGGGCCAAAGGCATAGGCCAGATGATGCCATTTTCGTCGTGATTTTGTTCAATGGCAGCGGCCATGGTCCTGGAAACTCCTATGCCGTAGCAGCCCATCACAAACGGACGCTCTTTACCCTCGGCATCAAGAAAGGTAGCCCCCATGGCTTCGCTATAAGTGGTGCCTAACTTGAAAACATGGCCAACTTCGATCCCTTTGGTGAGTTCAAGGGGGCTGCTGCATCTTGGGCAAAGATCGCCTTCGGTTACGTTACGCAGGTCATAAAAAGCTTCAATGTCAAAATCACGGGGGTAGTTTGCGTTAACGTAATGGGCGTCGCTTTCATTTGCGCCAACCACAAAGTTTTTAAGACCTTTTACCGCGTTATCTGCGATGATTGTAAGGCCTGAAAGCCCTATAGGGCCAGCAAAACCCACCGGGGCGCTAGTAAGCTTTGCTACGGTTGCGGCATCTGCCATGACGATACTTTCCGCACCAAGGGCGCGTTTTAGTTTTACTTCGTTTAATTCGTGATCTCCCCTGATGAGTATGGCATAAGGTTTTCCGTCTATCAGGTAAATGAGAGTCTTTACCAGTTTGGCAGGAGACACACCCAGAAACCTGGCTACGTCTTCAACGCGTTTAACATCAGGGGTGGAAACCTTCTCAAGGGGTTTTTCTTCTTCGTCAGCATACTGGAAGTCTCTCACAGCTTCTGCCATTTCTAAGTTTGCGGCGTATCCGCAAGAAGGGCAACTGGCAATGGTATCCTCACCGGTCTCAGCAAGCACCATAAATTCATGGGATTCTTTTCCGCCAATGGCCCCTGTGTCTGCAAGAACTGCTTTGAAGCGCAAGCCGCAGCGGGTAAAAATGCGTTCGTATGTTTCGTACATAAGCTGATAGCTCTTATCAAGGCCTTTTTCATCGGCATCAAAACTGTAGGCATCTTTCATGATAAATTCGCGGCCCCGCATAAGGCCAAATCGCGGTCTGATCTCATCGCGGAACTTGGTGGCAATCTGATAGAGAATAAGGGGAAGCTGGCGGTAGGAGCGAATTTCGCCTCGTACAAGATCTGTGATTACTTCTTCGTGGGTGGGGCCCAGGCAAAAATCGTGGTCTTTGCGGTCTTTGAAACGCAAAAGTTCTTTGCCAAACTTGTCCCAGCGTCCGGTTTCCTGCCAGAGTTCCGCTGGTTGTACCAAAGGCATGAGTACTTCCAGGGCCCCGGCACGATTCATTTCTTCACGCACAATTTGTTCGACCTTTCTTAAAGTGCGCAGCCCAAGGGGTAAAAAAGTATATATGCCAGAGGCAACACGGCGGATCATCCCTGCGCGGAGCATCAACTTATGGCTTATGACCTCGGCTTCTTTAGGGTCTTCCCTTAATGTGGGCAAGAAGTAGCGGCTAAGGCGCATAAAAAAACCTCCTCATTAGATGTCTTTTCAAGCTTAAACATTTTCGTGTGACCTTTGCAATATTGCGGAAGATCAGTGTTGTAAGCTGACTACACGGGATCCGTTCCCATTTTGCCGAACGAAAAATAGGAACGTTTGCTGAAACGGGACTTAAAAAAGTTTTGCAAAGGTCTTTCATTCAATATTAAAGCGTTCTTCGTAGAATAGAAGCAAAAAACCGATGATATTTTGAACAGTATCTTGCGAGGCGACTTGGACGCCCGTGCGATATCAACTACACCGTCATCACGAAGCTATCGCACGCCGAAGTGATCTCATTGGATTGTTTCGCTTCGCTAGCAAGACCGTAAAAGAGGTGTTAGCTCGCAATTGCTGACAAAAATGGTGCTTTTCGATATCCATTCCATCCAAACCTCTAGAACTTAACGATCACAGATTGCCCTTCGCCCATCGCGATTGGATCCGCCGTGGCAATCTCAGGAAATTTCTTCCACTTCAAAAGAAACGATGTTCCGCTCACGCTTGCTGAACTCAACCCCGATGAGCCAGATCTTTTTGCACTCGCCCTTATACTTCTCCCAGTAACGCTTCTCTTTTAGCTGCAAAAGCGCCTTGCCCTCGGGTTCATCTTCTACCACCTTGAATTCAAAGAGATAACACCTGCCCTCGAAAAGCACCGCCATGTCCAGGCGGCCCTGGTTAGTAGCCTCTTCCACCCGCACGTCCAGACCAAGCGCCGCAAAATAGCAGTAAAAAATGCTCGCGTAAAAGCCCTCATAGCCCGCAAGCTCTGTCTTTCGATACCAATCGTGGGGTATGGAAGCAAAAAACGCGCGAAATACCTCCATCATCTCAGAAACTCTTCCTGCCTTGAGAACCCGTGCCATACGTATCTTGTTTGCTGTTTTCTTTGAAAGGTCCTCCAGAAAGTAATTCAAAAGGTGGTCAGAGAAGGCCTTTCTCACTTCGATATTTGGGAAGCGTAAGACGTAAACTGCCTCACCTGGCATGATTTCGTATCTTTTTTCTATGGTGAGATAACCCGTCTGAAAAAGAATCGTCTC
>NZ_ATXH01000011.1 GCF_000421585.1 Thermodesulfatator atlanticus DSM 21156 | reverse complement strand
ACGATAAAAGAGGAATTGATATGGATTTCGGAATTTAGGAATTTAATAGAGGCAAAGGACAGAATTGGAGATTGGATAAGGCGATACAATCGTGAGTATGTGCATTCAGCGCTGAGCTATATGAGCCCAGAGAAATTTGAGGCAAGATATTATGAGGGAAGATACAGGGAGGCAGCTTAAATGATGTCTCCTCAAGATGAGGCCCAAAAGTGTCCGGTATTTTGGGTAGCACTACAAGGAGTTGCAGTTGCAAATGGCTTGACAAAATCCACAGTATCTCGCGAGGAGGCCTGCAGGGCCGACGAAGCAATCCCATTTACAACCTCTAGAACCTTTACAACCTCTATAACTTTTATCATCGATCCTTTAGGAGCTAAACGACCGAAGAATCCACCCTTTATCATCGTCATTCTGAGGGCCCGTTGGGCCCGAAGAAGCCACAGATGGTTCTAAGCGACCTAAGGATCCACAGGTCGATCAGTAGATCCTTCGCTTCACCACGTTCCGCTCAGGATGACAAAAGAAAGAATAGCTCAGAATGAGGCAAAACTTCTCTCTGGTCGAAACAATAGCTCAAGCTCTTTTTTTGGAACCTCGTAAACAAAGCCCTGTTCTTTCAGCAAACACTTTTCTTTTTTACAGGTGAGATCAAGTTCACCCTGCTCTCCATCGTGCAAAAGATAAGAAAGTTTGGCTTGAGCCCCTTTAAAGCTTTCTTCTGGCAGGACTTTTTCCGCTAAAATCGGGAAAAGCTTCCTGAAAAATACTTCTGCCTCTTCGGGCTTGAGTTCCTTTGCCCTGCCCTTTTCCTTAAAAACACACTGATTTACGTTACAAACGATTTCCCAGGTTGTTTTCTCCCCTGAAAAAGAAATCTTTTTTATCTCTTTTGCAGGAAGCGGCCATATTTCAAGGTCAAGAAAAGCGTTTTCTCTGGGATGATCAGGAAAGTCTCCCTCAATATCAAACTTTGCCAAAAGATTTTCAGGCACAAGATAAATGCTTTTATCTCCAGAAAACCTCACAAAAGCGCTATCCCAGCGAGGCCCGCGTTTGCCAATTAAAATGTGGCCCATAAGTTTTCCCTTTTTGAAAAGCTCGATATGAAGCGCCTTATCATCAGTGAGATAAAAAAGCCCAAAGTGTTTTTTGCCTCTGGCCCGCAATTCACCTTCAAGTCCGGCCAAGGAATCAAGAAATCCCTCCACCAAAACACCTTTGGCAGGCTTTTTAAAATTAGAGAGAATTACCCAACGTGTGCCTTCTTTTTTAAGCGTAAAGCCCTGCGCAGGGCTTAAAAAATAGACTTTGATCTCATCTGCCTTGCGAAACGATTCTCGGCCAAGTTTTTGATAGATAGCTCCTGAATTTTTGCCCTTTAAACTAAAAAGATAAAGGCCCAGGGAACAAAGCAAGAAAGCCACACACAGGGAAAGAGCTTTTTTGCTCATCTAGCGCTCCTCCGCAAAAATTTTCCCCTACGGGTGCGCCTGCGCCAGGCATAAATAAGCCCAAAGGAAACCCAAAGTGCAGGAGGTACAAACAAAACAATGACGCGCGCCGCAAGTTTTTGGGCGTCAGAAACTTCCGGTAAGTAGCGCTGAACCTGGGTCTTGGCCCTGATATAAAGAAGGTCTTCGCCAAGGGTCAAACTTTCTGCCAGGTTCGCCAAAAAGATAGCGTTTCCCATGGCCTGAATAGCGGTGTCAGCAAACATCTCACTTGAACCAATCAACGCCAGGGTTGCCGTTTTGGCCCTGGTATTTTTTACCTGCTTTGTGTTTTCTTTTTTCTCGCCCGGCCAGGGAGGTACTTCTTTAAAACTTAATGGGAAGACCCCCTTGATAAGCGCTGCCAGCATAAACGGCCCTTTTTCGTCGTCTTTACCAGGTGCTAAATCTTCTGGCCTAAGCACCGAGCCGGAATAAGGTCTTAGCCAGGATTGCGGCGAAGAACGGAAAAGATAAAGAAGCTCTAGTTTGTTTTCTTTTAATTTTTGCTCGTTAATTTTTAAGGCACTACCCCAGAGATAAAGGAGCCCTGAGAGATTGCTTGTCACCGAAAGGTGCTGGTTCATCTGTGGGGGCAAAACCTTGATTTGCATGGGAAAACGCACTGGCTGCTGCACCACCGCGGTAAACATGCCTATGCGCCTTGGCATAGAAAGGGCAAGAGTGGCGCTTTGTTCGTCAAAAAGCTCGCGTTCGTCAATCTCTACTCCGTAATTTTTGAGCAGTGCGTTTATTTTTAGCGGCTGTTTAATGGCAAAGGCTACGATTTCACCATCGTCCCCGAGGTTATAAGAGTATTTAAAGCCTTGGGCCGCGATGATAACGGGTTTTCCCTCACGTAGAAACTTTTCTATTTCAAATAGCTGGCGTTCGTTTAAATCCCGCGGAGCAAGAACAAAAAGTAAAGATGCGTCTTCGGGAATAGGGCTTTCTTTGGTAAGGGAAATTTCTTTAATTTCAAGCCCGACAGACTCAAGAACTTGCCTTAAAAATTGAAATTCGTCCTGAGCGCCCAGGAACATACTTGAAGGAGCTGGCGGCGTGTAAAGGGCTACCACAGGTTTTTTGGCAATGGTTAAATGATAGATGCGCGAAATAATCTCATACTCAAGGGTGCGAAGCGTCTCTGGCACCACCTGCGGAATTATCTCCTCACGTTTATCAAGATAGGAGATGCTAATGGCGCTATAGATCCTTTTTACCGTGACCTCGTCTTTTTCTATGGTTTGCACGGCAAAAGGTTCAATGCCCTTTTGTTTGAGCTTGGCAACCAGGGAAGGATCTTTCGGTGTTACGATCTGGTATTTAAAAAAGGGAGAAAGGGCGGCAAATTCCGCTAAAATATCTTCTACGTCCCGGGCGATATTTTTCATGGGAGCGGGAAGCTCATCACGGCTTGAAACATAATAAGTCACCTTGATAGGCACCTTCAAGCGCGCAAGGACTTTTCGCGCTGCAGGAGAAACCGTGTAGATCTTCCCTTCGGTAAGATCAAAGCGCGGAAGATTAAACTTTGCCAAAGAGGCATTCAAAAGAAGAACCCCACAGAGCAGGCACCCTGAACCAAGCCAAAAGTTCTTACGGTTAAAATGGCGCAAAAAACCATTTATCGTAAATACGTTGATAATAAAAAACACCAGGGCAAAACTTAAGAAAAAGATCACATCAGCAAGGGGAATAACTCCTTTGGCAAAAGGAGAAAAATGAGGAAGGATCCCCCAGGCCTCACGCAAAAAGCTTCCCACGCCAGGGAGCCAGCTATCAAGAGAAGACGCAAAAAGATTGGTCCCTAAAAGATAGGCAGAAAAACTAACTGAGAGTGCAAGGATAAAGGCAACGATTTGGTCCACAAAAAAGGCAGAAAGTGCCTGCCCCAGGCAAACCAGAAAAATCGTGAGCAAAAATACCCCTAAGTAACCGCTAATGATCGGCCCAAAATCAGGCTCACCGAAATAAGCAAGCATCGCAGGGATAACGAAAGTCCCCACCAAAACAGCCCATAGAAAAAGAAGTGCCGCACACGTTTTGGCCAAAACCATCATAAAACCAGAAGAAGGAAGCGTATAAAGAAGGGTAAGGGTCTCTGCTTTTCTTTCTTCAGCCCAAAGCCGCATGGTAAGGGCTGGCACAAAAACTAAAAGCGCAAGCGGCAGAATCTGAAAAAAACCCCGCATATCGCAAAGGCCGTAGAGGAAAAAAGTGCTCATAAAAAGGCCGTTTACCACCAGCAGGAACACCACTGCAAAAACATAGGCAATGGGGGCGTTAAAATAAGAAAAAAGCTCCTTTTTAAAAAGGGCCTTAAAGGCTTTCATGCTCGCCCTCCTTGGCCTTGCGCGCTACCAATTCAAGGAAAATGTGTTCCAGGGTTTCGCTTTCTCTACCGAAGAAAAGGATTGTTGCCTCTTCATGGCAGATAGCCTTGACAATCCTTTCCTCAAGAGGGTTCTTGGCAGAAAGAAGATAACTGAAGCCTTCTTTTTCTTTTTTTTCGTGTTTGATGGTAAGCCCTGAGATCCCTGCCAAACTATTTAAGCGCTTGTTAACTTTTAGACGCCAGACGATTTCTTGAGAAACAAGCTTTTTGAGCTGCGAGATCTCACCAAGGGCCACCTGTTTGCCCTGGCTTATGATGCAGACAAAATCAGAAATGGCCTCAACTTCTGGCAAGATGTGCGTTGAAAAGACAATGGCCTTTTTCCTGGCAAGTTCTTTGATAAAGTTTCGCATCTCAAGGATTTGCAAAGGATCAAGCCCTGAGGTTGGCTCATCAAGGATAAGACAGGGCGGGTCATGCATAACCGCCTGGGCAAGCCCCACACGCTGGCGATACCCCTTTGAGAGCTGGCTAATCGGGGAGAACCAGACTCTGGCAAGGTTAAAGCTTTCCGCCACCCACTCAAGCTGCCTGCGTGCAAAAGCCTTATCAGGAAGGCGGGCTTCCGCCACAAACCCAAGATACTCCCCCACTTCCATATTCTCATAAAGGGGCGTGTTTTCAGGCAAAAAACCCAAATTTTCGCGCACTTTGCCGGGGCTTGAAACAACATCAAAGCCTGCAATTCTTGCGGTGCCAGAAGTGGGGACTAGTTGAGTAGCAAGCATTTTAAGGATGGTTGTTTTTCCGGCGCCATTTGGCCCTAAAAGCCCCATGATCTTTCCTTCTGGAACAGCAAAAGAAACACCTTCCACCGCAAGAAAAGAGCCGTATTTCATGGTAAGACCCCGGGCCTCAATCATCCTACGCTCCTCCCGAAATCAGCTAAAAATATATTATTACCAGGTAAAACAGGCGACTTGAACATTGGCATTGCTGGCGAAGCAATCTAGATCCCATGGGATCGCGCAGGCGTACAAGTCGCCTGGCAATGACACCTAGCAATCGTTCCCATTTTTCGCAGCGAAAAAATGGGAACGGATCCCTCGGGGGCTGACTATAAATCGCACTAAGTAATTGTTATCGCGTGAGTTCAGGCGTGCAAGAAAGCAGATCCGAAAAAGGGGGAACGGCTTCGATTCTGCAAAGGTCCCACTAGCTATTGTTTGATTTTACTTTGGAGGCAATTTTGGCAAGCTTTCTTTCGGCGCGGATAAAACGAAGGGGATTAAGAGATCTTCCCCAGCGCCTTATTTCGTAATGCACATGAGGGCCGGTACTGCGGCCGGTATTCCCCACATAGCCAATAATGTCGCCTTTTTTTACGCGTTCACCACGCTTAACTACATATTTGCGCAGATGCCCGTAAACCGTCATAAAGCCGTGCTTGTGCCGAATCTTAACATAACGCCCTAGGGCCCTTGCGTATCCTACGCGATAAACCACTCCGTCTGCCGTAGCGCGCACCGGGGAGCCATAGCGGGCAACGATATCTATGCCACTATGAAAGGCGCGTTTGCCTGTAAAAGGATCACGTCGATAGCCGTAGTAAGAAGAAATATAGCCCCGGGCAGGTTTGCCAATGGGGATATTGTCTAACTTGGTAAGGATTTCGCTTATTTGAGAAACAAGGAGTTCGTATTCCTGGTGCGGGGCAAGGTAAGGCCCACCCACAGGGCCTTTTGGGGTTTTAAAATAGCGCGAAAGCCCAAGTTGCCGAATTACTTTTTTGACATAAGTATTGTGCTTTTTAAGGGTCCCAACGGCCTTATCAAGCAGTTCTTCTTTTTCTTTTTCAAGCTGGTCGATCTGGGACTGAAGTTCCTGGTTCTTAAGCCTCAAGGAGGTTGCTTCCTGTTTAAGGGAAGCTACTTCGCGGTGCAAAGAGCTAATTTCTTGGTTTAACGAACTAATTTCCGCACGGAGTTTTAAGTTTTGATAGAAAAAAACCGCGGAAATAAAAACAAAAAAAAGAAGGGCCCCGTAGAGAATTTTGTCCTTTGCGATGCTAAAATCATTTTTTTCCTTGGGGTTGTGCAAATAAAAACCCTTTTTTAGCGGCATGGGAAGATGATGCCAAAAAATGCTTTGAAAAGCAAGAGTTTTGTGCTTACTTTTCAGGCATGAATGCTAAAAAAGAACGAATTTGGCTTGAGATATCCGTACTGGTGCCCTATGAAGCCGCGGATGCCCTGAGCACGTTTTTGGTTGAAACCACAGGCCACGGAGTAAAGCTAGAAGACGTTGAACCACACCCTGAAGGCGGACCTTTGGTTAAAGTAACCGGATACCTGGCCCCTGAACAAGCTGAAACCGGACTTATCAAGAAAATTTACGCCTATCTTGATTCCCTGGCAGAGATCTTTCCCGGGCACGATTTCAAGCTGGAGCACAAGCCCTTGCCAGAAGAAGAATGGGAAACCGCCTGGCAGGCCTATTTCAAGCCCATTAAAGTTGGAAAACGACTCGTGATAAAACCCTCCTGGGAGGTCTATGTCCCCCGTCCTGAGGAAATCGTCATTGAGATTGATCCGGGGCGTGCCTTTGGCACCGGTCATCACCCTTCCACCGCCCTTATCCTTGAAACCCTCGAAGAAATTTTTGAAAACGAATTTACCCCTAAAGGCATAGCACCCAGTGTTTTAGACGTAGGCACAGGCACTGGAATCCTTGCGATCGCTGCGGCTAAGTTAGGTGCAAAGGAAATCATTGCCATTGATATTGACCCTGAAGCCGCTGAAGTTGCCCGGGAAAACGTCCTTAGGAATCATCTCCATGACAAGGTCTTTGTCTCAACCACCCCTCTTTGGGAAATTATGTCTGGCTTTGACGTTATTTGTGCCAACATCTCTGCCTACGAGCTTGGCCTTATGGCGAAAAAACTGGCTGAACTTTTGAACAAAGAAGGCTTTTTACTGCTCTCTGGCTTTTTAAAAGAACAAGCCCCGGAATTAAAAGAAAAATACCAAGCCCTAGGACTTGAAATTTATACCGAAAAAATAGACCGCGAATTTGAAGAATGGACAATGCTTGCCCTGCGCAAAGCCTAACCAGGTTCCTTGCTCCGGGGATTACCCTCAGTAAGCCCTACTTGCTAAGCGCTGAGGAAAGCCATCACTTAAAAGACGTCCTGCGCTTAAAGGCAGGAGATAAAATCATCTTGCTTGACCTTGCTGGCCAGGAATTCATGGGAGAGATCCTTAAAATAACAAAAAAAGGAACCTTGGTTAAAGCCTTAACACTTTTGCGCCGGGAAGATCCTTTGTTTCCTCAAGTTATCTTTCTTGTGCCCCTGCTTAAAAAAGACTGGCTTTCTTTCCTGGTAGAAAAGGCAGTTGAGCTTTCGGTAACAGAGATAGTCCCTGTAATTACCGAAAGGACCGTGGCAAAACCCAAAGAAAACCTTGTAAAAAAGCTTGAAAAGCGTGCCTTACAAAGCCTTAAACAATGCCGCAGGCTCTGGCCTCTTAAAATAAACACTCCTCAAAGCCTTGCTCAGGTAGCAGAAATGGATGCAGACCTTAAAATCTTTGCCTATGAAAAAGAAAGAGAAAAAAATCCCAAAGAAATTCTGAAAGCCTCCTCTGCATTTAAAAAAATCTTGGTTTTAACCGGACCTGAAGGGGGCTTTTCTGAAAAAGAAGCCGCATTTTTGTGTGAAAAAGGTTTTATCCCTACATGCCTTGGCCAATACATCTTGCGTGCAGAGACAGCGGCCCTATACCTCATGAGTATCATCCATTTCATGTTTTTTCTTCAAAAATCTTGAAATAAAAGCCATTTCACTTTAATTTTATTAAACAAATATGAAAAAACTTTCCAAAAAAGGAGGGTGAGCCGTGTATAACACGCTTAAAACATTTATGCTGCTGGCAGCCTTAACAGCCCTTTTTGTAATTTGCGGCCAGCTTATCGGCGGCAAGGTTGGAGCCATTTTCGCGCTTGTGCTGGCAGGGGTTATGAACTTTTTTGCCTACTGGTATTCTGACAAGCTGGCCTTAAAAATGTCTGGCGCAAGGCCGGTTTCCCCGTCAGAGGCCCCTGAGTTGCATCAATTAGTGGCCAAGCTTGCCGCACAAGCAGGGATCCCTAAGCCCAGGGTTTATATCATCCCTACCGAAACCCCAAACGCCTTTGCCACGGGAAGAGACCCTGAGCACGCCGCAGTGGCAGTTACCGCAGGGATAATGCGCATTCTCAATCGCGATGAACTGGAAGGTGTTTTGGCCCACGAGATCGCCCACATCAAAAACCGCGATATTCTTATCTCAAGCATCGCGGCGGTGCTTGCTGGTGCCATTGCATACCTTGCCGACATGGCCTCCTGGTCCCTTCTTTTCGGCGGTTTTTCAAGCGATGACGAAGACAACGGTATTTTGGGCTACGTGGGGATTTTTCTGATGATCATCCTTGCGCCCCTTGCAGCCATGATTATCCAGATGGCGGTGAGCCGTAGCCGTGAGTATCTTGCCGATGCTACCGGGGCCAAGATTTGCCGCTGCCCGCTTTCGCTGGCAAGGGCCTTGGAAAAATTAGACCAGTGGAACAAAAGAATTCCCATGCAGGTAAACCCTGCGCAGGCCCAGATGTTTATTGTTAATCCGTTGTCTGGTTCCTCGCTCTATAAGCTGTTTTCAACTCACCCGCCCATTGAAGATCGCATTGCCAAGTTAGTTGAAATAGCCAGAAGAGAAGGGATTGCCGCATAAGGCCTTTGCCAATAGGATCCGTTCCCAAGTTTTCTAAAAATTTCATGAAAGCCCCTTTCCAGAGTTAAAGAAAGGGGCTTTCTTATGCGATAAGAAGACAAATGAACGAGCGAATTTTTATTATGCGCCACGGCCTGACCAGGGCCAACCTTGAAAACCGCTTTACCGGGCGCACCGAAGAACCACTAACCCCAGAAGGGATAAGGCAGGCGCAAGAGGCCGGACGCCTCATTGCCAAAGAGGATATCTCTGCCATTTACGCAAGCCCCTTAAGGCGCACCATGGAAACCGCCATAGCCGTAAGAAAAGGCATGGCCCGCCCTCTCCCCATTATCCCTGATCCTGCCTTTATTGAAATAAACATCCCGCCCTGGGAAGGAAAAACTAAAGACGAAATCATAGCAAACGCCTCTTTAAAATACGAAATGTGGCGCAAAAACCCCCATCTTTTTGACCTTCCTGGCTGCGAAAATCTACAAAAAGTAAAAGAACGCGTGGTACCCAGAGCGCTTTCTCTCTTTGCACGAAAAACCCCGGTCCTCATCGTAACCCACATGGTGGTGGTAAGGGTGCTTTTTTGTTATTTCCTTGGTATTGAGCTTAAGGACTACCGGGTAATTTCTGTGCCTAACGCCAGAGTTTTTGTGGTAGAAAAAGAACCTCAGGGGTTTTTCGTGCGCACGGCAGAGGATATGCTTCTCTCTGATGTCGCTTAAAAGTTTCTGGCAAAAAAACGCTTCCCTCTTCTGGCCTTTTGGCCTTGCCATGGAAAAAACTACCAAGCTTAGGGCAACCCTTTACGCCCGGGGAATTTTGCCAAGCTACCAGGCTTCTTCTCCGGTCATTAGTGTGGGGAACATTACCCTTGGGGGTGAAGGGAAAACCCCGCTGGTGATCTGGCTTACAAACTTTCTTCAGGAAAAAGGCTTTGCGCCTGCGGTTATCACCCGCGGCTATGGAGGCAAAGAAAAAGGCCCTGTTCTTGGCGCCAGAGATGGCATCCCTTTGCGCACCCCTTATGAGATTGGCGATGAGGCCTATCTCCTCGGCATAAAAACCAAGGCCCCAATAATCATTGCCAGAGACAGAGCCAAGGGAGCAGCCTTTGCCACCGAAAAGCTAAAGGCCAACGTGCTTGTGCTTGATGATGGCTTCCAGCACCTTAAGCTTAAACGCGACCTTGATATTGTTCTTTTTTCAGCGGGAAAAGACCCTTTTTGTGAAAAAGTCTTCCCTGCCGGCTACTTAAGGGAACCTCTTGCCGCCCTATGCCGGGCACACGTCTTTTTAATAACCAAGGCAGACCGGAATGCCCCCGAGGCCCTTTATCTTTCCGAAAGGCTTGCCTCATACCAAAAACCCGTCTTTTTTGCGCCTTTTGTCACCGAAAGCCCTTATCCCTTAGAAAATCTCTGGCAGGAAAAAAACGAAGAAAGCTTTCCTGCCAGAGAAAAATTTGTTGCCTTTTGCGGCCTGGCTAATCCTGAGCCTTTTTTCCAGGAAGCCCAAAGGAGGGCCAAAATCGTTGCCACTCTTTCTTTTGAAGACCACGCAAGCTACGGGCCCAAAGAGATCAAAAAGCTTCTTTTGCTGCGGGAAAAGAAAGAAGCCTTTGGCTTTCTTACCACGGAAAAAGACGCCGTTAAGCTTAAGGACTTTGTAAAGTCACTTTCACCATGCTACGTTTTGCCGGTAAAAGCCGCACCGGAGGAAAATTTTGAAGCCTTCATCCTCAAGTACCTCAGAAATGCTGCCAGTCTTTGAAATTAGGGCAGACCTTGAAGGTACTTTCATCAAAAGGCCAAATCGCTTCTTAGGCCTGGTAAAGGTAGGCCACAAAATCGTAGAAGCTCACGTGCATGACCCAGGAAGGCTCCCTGACGTGCTCATTCCTGGAAACCGCGTATTGCTAAAAAGAGCTAACGCTAAAAACCGCAAGACCAAGTATTCTCTCCTGGCAGGTAAGGTAAAGGGAAACTGGATTTTCACTAACTCAGGATACCATCGGCGTCTGTCAGGGGCCCTTCTTGAGCGCCTTGGCGAAAAAATATTCCCCGGCCTTTTAAAATACGAAGCCGAGCCCAGGTTTGATAACGGCCGCCTGGATTATCTTTTACATTTCAAGGATGAAGACAAACTTTTCGTGGAGATTAAAAGCTGCACCTGGGCCAAAGAAGAAGTGGCGCTCTTTCCAGATGCGCCCACCACCAGAGGGCAAAAGCATTTAAAACACCTCATCGCATTAAGAGAAAAAGGCGTAAGGGCCTGTCTTTGGATTCTGGTCTTCAGGCCAGAGGCTAAATGTTTCAGGCCCGCTCACGAAATCGACTCCAAGTTCGCAAAACTTTTTAAAGAAGCCCTTGCCGCTGGTGTTGAGCTCTACATCCATCAATTGGCATATAATTGGGAGAAAATATTTTTTAAGGGGAGTTTACCACTTTGCGATTTTACGCCATGAGAGTTTTTATCCTGGCCTTAAGCTTATGCTGGCTATACCCTGCCCTTTGTTTTTCCCTTGTCACGAAAATAACCCCTGAACGCATTTTGATAGTGGCCAATGAAAAAAGCCCGATCTCACGGCGCATAACCGCTCTTTACCAGCAGGTACGCAAAATCCCCCAAGAAAACGTGCTTTTCCTTAAGCTTCCTTTGCGTGAAGAAATAGACCGGCCGATTTATCTGAGATTTCTGGAAAAGCCTGTGGCAAGCTACATCCGCAGGCACCAAATGCAAGATAAAATACTTGTGATTTTGCTCATGCCAGATGTCCCGCACAAGATAAGGGGCTCTATCGGACAAAACGGCAAGGCCTCTTCTGTTGACTCAGAGCTTACGCTTCTTTACCGGAAAATGCTCTTTGGGCCTTATCGTCTCTCGGGCTGGATTAAAAACCCCTATTTCAGGAGCCCCCTTGACCAACCCTTTGAACACGATCGCTATGATTTTTATCTGGTAACCCGCCTTGATGGTTACCAGGAAAAAGACATACGGGCCTTGATAACCCGCGCACAAAAGGCAAGGAAAACCCGGCCTCCTTTTACACTTGTGCTTGATGCCAAAGACGGCCCTGCTGCCCCAGGGGACAACTGGCTTCACGCCGCCTATCTTCTCCTTAAAAATTTTCCAGGGCTTAAGCTTGAGGCTTCTTTTGATTCGGCTTTTCTTGTCTCAGGTGAGCGGGTGATAGGCTATGCCTCCTGGGGTTCCAATGATCCGAATTATCCCCGGGATCGTAAGCTATTTTTCAAATTTTTACCTGGTGCCATAGGCGTTACCTACGTGAGCACAAGCGCCCGCACTTTTGTTGAACCACCTCCTGGGTGGGAAGTGGGGGCTCCCTGGCATGCAAAACACAAACTCCACGGAGGCTCCCCTCAATCGCTAATCGGTGACTTAATTCGCCTGGGCATTACCGGAGTTTCAGGAAACGCCTATGAGCCTTATCTTTCAGCCTGTGCCAGGCCAAACTTGCTTTTCCCCGCCTACCTAAAAGGAAAAACCCTTGCAGAAGCCTATTACCGGTCCCTTGCATATCTCAGCTGGCAAACGGTGGTCATAGGGGACCCCCTTGCCCATCTTGGCAATTTGGAAGTTGACCATAGCCCTTATGAAAACTGGTTTGCCAAGCGTAAGGCCGCCTTTGAAAAGGCCCAAAAAAGCAAGGACTATCTTTTTCTTGCCAAGATAGACCTTCACCTTGGATTCCCAGAACGGGCGTTGAAAAGGCTAAAGAAATTGAAAGAAAAAAGAGAAAAACTTCCTGAGGGGGCTTATCAATTACTCTTTGTGATCGCCGAAAAAAAACACATGATGCCTAAAGTTTTGAGATTTTTAAGGGAAGATACGGCTGAAGAAGCCCGCATTATCTCAGCTTTTATCCTTTTTAGGGAAAAGAAATACAAACAAGCAGAAAAGATCCTGATGAGCGGGCCTCTTAATTCGGCAACAGGGCTTTTTTTGCTCGGAAAAATCGAACTTGCCAGAGGCGCCTGTGGAAAGACCATCCCTCTCATAGAAAAAGCAATTGCTCTAAAGCCGGATGCCTGGGGCTTTTATCCAGATCTTTACCAGGCCCTCAAAGCTTGTGGAAATAAAGACCGCGCACAACACATCCGCCAAAAAATACTTTCCATGCCAGAGCTTGTGGAGCTTTGGCCAAGGTTTAAAAACTAATAGCGGCGGTTTTTCTCCCAGTGCCAGGCGGTCTCAATAATAAGCGAAAGGTCGTCGAACTCAGGCTTAAACCCAAGGATTTCTCTGGCTTTGTCGGTCCTGGCCACGAGCACCGGGGGATCGCCAGGACGTCTATCTTTGACCTCGTAGGGGATTTTTTGCCCGGTGACTCTTTCGGTTTCTTCCAGGACTTCTTTTACCGAATAGCCATGGCCGTAGCCACAATTGAGCACCAGGCTCTTTCCACCGTTCAAAAGATGCTCAAGGGCAAGGAGGTGAACCTGCGCAAGGTCGTTCACGTGGATAAAGTCCCTGATACAGGTGCCGTCTGGGGTGTCGTAATCAGTACCGTAAAGGAAAAACTTCAAACGCTTACCAAGGGCGGTTTGCAAAAGAAGGGGGATGAGATGGGTTTCAGGATCATGGGCCTCGCCAATCATTCCAGAGGGATCTGCTCCCGCAGCATTGAAATACCGCAGGGACACGTAGGGAAGACCGTAAGCTTTAGCACAATCCGAAAGCATTTGTTCCACCACCGCCTTACTTTGCCCGTAAGGGTTAATGGGTAAGACGGGATGATCTTCAGGAATGGGGACTTCCTGGGGAATGCCATATACCGCGGCGCTTGAAGAAAAAATAAAGGCTGAGACTTTATGTTTCGCTGCTATTTGAAGGAGATTAATGGTGGCAGAAAGATTGTTTTCATAGTATTTAAGCGGGTCTGAAACACTTTCTGGCACCACGATGTAAGCGGCAAAATGCATCACAGCGAGTGGTTCCTCTGCATCAAAAAGCTTGTCTATTATCTCTTTATCGCGTAGGTCCTCTACAAAGAGGTCTCCCGCAAGAACCGCGTCACGATGCCCTGCCGAAAGATTGTCAACAATAACTGGCTCAAAGCCCTTTTCATCAAGGAGCTTAACCACGTGTGAGCCGATATAGCCTGCCCCACCGGTTACCAAAATCTTTTTGGCCATAAAGTCTCCCTGATTTCTGGAAGTGAGGGGACACTTCCGTGGATTTTTTCTATTATAGCAAGGGACTTGGCGCCTGGCATTTAAAAATTGAATCCTTCGCTAACAGCTCAGGATGACACCTATTTTGTTATGCTGAGGGCACAAAGAGCCCGAAGCATCCACAAATCGATTGGTGGATTATTCGCCTGCGGTTCAGAATGACAAAGAAGGAATAGCTAAAATAAAGGCCTGCCGTGCGACAGGCCTTTTAAGTTTAGAAACGATAGCTTACGTCAAACCCAAAGATGTGGGTATCACCTTCGTAGTGACCTGACAAGTTTCCGTATTCGTTACCAGGAGATCCTGCAGGGGGCACCGGGGCGTCTTCCATAATCAGGTAAGTATAGGTAAAGTTGATGCTCAGGTTTTCTTTTTGATAGCCAAGGCCAATGTTGAAAAGCTGCCGGTCATCAGTGGGAAGCTCTGGCCCACGGGTATAGTAGTCAATGGGCGAAGGATCATACACATAGCCCAGACGAAGGCGCCATTTGGGCGCAAGTTCGTACTCTGCCCCTAAACGCAGCGCAAGCTTATCATGCCAATTTTTGGGCTGGATTTGCTCTCCTGGGGTTCCTGTCCCTGGGGCATACTCAAAAGTAAATTTCAATTCATCATAGGCAGACCACCCACTCCACAGGATGTCTGCGCTCAAGGTCCATTTTGGGAAAATAGTCGTAGCTACTCCAAAGGAAATAGTGTCAGGAAGCGTTAAATAAACAGCACCATCTCCATTTTTGAAACGAGAAGCCAAAAGAGACGGAACATTTGAATACTTTACATTTCCCTCAAGGTCTAGTTCTATTTCAGAACGATAAATCACGGCAAAGGTGGTGTGTTCCCAGGGCTTAAAAGTGAAAGAAACCAGCCAGCCACCTGATAAATCATCCCCAGACATATTCATGCGTACGTCTCCAAGAGGGGTAAGTATGGCCCTTTCCATTTCAGCATCGGCATAAACGATCTGAGGGCCAACTGAAAGAGACATCTTATCGTTTATTTTGATGGCAACTGACGGCACAAAAAAGAAGGTTTTAAGGCTGGTATAATCCGCATCATACCTTCCCGGCCAATCATCATCCCAGTCAGTAGTAAGCCCATAGGGAAGATTGAAAGAAAAACTAAAAGAAAGGCGCTCATCAACCGGGTAAATAGCATAAAAAAACGGCAAAGGATGAACTCTTTTTTTCATGTCATACTCTGCGCCGGAGTCGGCCTTGTATGAAATAGAAGGCTTAACGAGAGCAGACCCCACAAGAACTTCAGGAGATTTGAAAAAAGCCGCTGCTGAGGGATTATACCAGGCAGACTCAACCATATCAGTGCGGGCGGTAACCGCAGCCCCTAACCCCATAACCCTTGCAGAGCCTTCGTTAAAAAGCTGAAAGCCCGCAGCAAAACCCGTGGCCGCAAACGCCAGTAACAAGAAAAAAGCTAATGCACCCTCCCGTAACCTCATAGCTCCTCCTTTTAGGTTTTTAGGCCCCTTTAAACGAAAAAAAAACTTTTTTGTCAACAAAAAATGTCGATATACGCGTTAAAAGGGGATTCGTTCCATTTTTCGAAACGAAAATCGGAAAGCTAAATTTCATTGATGATAACGTTAAGTCTTCTTGGTATATTACCAGTAGCACAAGACAGATGACATCTTGAACATAGTCATTGCGAGCGAAGAGAAGCAATCCCATGAGAACGCGCGGGGGTACAAGTCGCCTCGCGATGAAACCTAGGATCCGATCCTATTTTTCGTTTCGAAAAAAACGGATCCAAAATAAAAAAAGAGGATGTCATGGCTGAAGAAAAAATTCTTTTCAAAACTGAAGAACCCAAATCGCTTGCTGAAGTAGCTGATTTTTTGCGGGCCCTTGCTGACAAACTAACCGAAGGCAAAGTTATTTTGCGCAAAGGGAGCGAAGAAATAGCCCTTACCATCCCGGCAAACGTTGTCCTTGAAATAAAAGCCGAACAAAAAATAAAGGGGCACAAGACAAAATATTCTTTGGAAGTAGAGATCGAATGGCGCGAAGGAGACCAGGAAGGTCCGTTAACACTTGGCTAAATTTCAAGGCTTAAGAAGTCTTTTGCCACGATAATTTCGCCTGAAAAGTATTTTTGACAGGGGGTTAAGAGATCGGCCTCATCACACGGCGGATAAAGATGGGATAGTACGAGTTTTTTTACCCTGGCACTGCCTGCAATCTGGCCGCAAAGTGAAGGGGTTAGGTGACCTTTGACTTTCATCCCCTCAGGAAAAGAACACTCAAGAATCAACACCTCAGCCTCTTTGGCAAGCTCAATAATGTTTTTACAAAAATCGGTGTCCCCGGAATAAACAAGACTTTTGCCCTCATGCTCAAAGCGATACGCCAAGCTTTCTGGCTTGTGCGCAACTGGCATTGCCCTCACAGTGTAAGGCGGACTCAAAAAGGCTGATTCGCAACTGGTGGAAAGCTCCTCCAACAACATGAACCCTTCTTTGGGTTCTACCCAGTGGCCAAAGGCGCTTTTTAAGCCCTGGTAAAAAACAGAAAACCCCTCCCCTGCCACCAGCCGAAAGGGCTTTTGCCGAAAATAGCCAAGGGAATACCTGGTAGCAAAAAGAAAAGGGATCAAATCGGTAACATGATCCGGATGGAAATGGCTCAAGAAAATGGCGTCGATATCTTCAATTAAAAATCCAAGCTTAAGCAACCTGGGAATGGTCCCAGGGCCAATATCAAGGAGGATCTTTTCTGATGCGATCTCAAGGAGGTATGCCGGGGCTCCGCGCTCAAGACGCGGCCAACCTGTACCTGATCCTAAAATCGTAAGCTTCATACCTTTCCCGCCAAAAGGGTTTTAAGACTTTCAGCAAGGCTATTTAAGCTTTTTTCTTTTTCAAGACGTGGCAAAAGGGCCTCGGCAACGTCATATTCGCCCTTCAGTTGCACGTAAAGTAACGCCAAATAGGCCATTGCTTCAAGATTTTCGGGATCCTCGGTTGCCAAGCTTCTAAAAAGGCCAAGGGCTTCAGTTAAGGCCCCTGTTTCATACAAGGCTTTGGCCAAAAGAAACTTGCCCTTATTAGTTAGCTCAAGGCCCGAGAGAACTTTTTTCACCTCGGACCAGTTTTCCCCTTCAGAAAGGGCTTCGGCGTAAGCCTCCGCAAAAAAGGGATTATCACCATCAAGCTCATAAGCTTTTTTAAAATAAGACACATATTCCTTGCCAAGTTGTTTGCGAAAGACACCAAGGTTGTAGTGCAACATGGGATCTTCAGGAGCAAGCCCTACGGCCTCTTTTAAGGCCTTTTCGCATTCATCCAGCGAACCAAGAGAAAAAAACACGTAGGCTAGGGAATTTTTAAGTTCAACTGGCTGGGGAGTCTCTTTCTCTGCGGCCTTATAACAGTTAAGTGCCGCAAAAGGGTCTTTTAAGTCCACAAAAACATCGCCCAAAACATGGAGACTATAAGGCTCAAAGAGAACCGGCTCTTCTCCCCCAAGGCGTTTGGCATGCTCAAAGGCAGCCCAAAGTTCTTTAAGGGGAAATGCAGAAGGACCTGCCAAACGCACTCCTGCTACCAAAGATAAGGACCTAAGCAAATCAAAGATTTCTTCTTTTTCTCCGTCAAGCAAAAAAAGCGCTTCATCTTCTGCCACAAAAAGTTCAATCAAAGCTTTTTTACGCAAACAGATAAGTGAAACCTTAGGCCCTTTTACCCATGCTAAAGTCTTTGTGCAGGATTCTTTGGTCAGGCGTTTAATTTTTTTGCTTTGCTGCCAGAAAACCTCCAAGGGGAAATTTTCAGCAGCAGTTTCAGTGAAATAAGAAAAACCAAAAGTTGCTACAATTTTTAGGGCCTCTTTGGCATTTTCCAGGTCTTTTTTGTTTTCAAGCACACATTTGAGCGCGTAAAAATCTCTTCCCTTTTGCCAGAGGGCTTTCAAAAAGCCCTTTGAAAAAAAATCAGACGGGATAAAAAACACCTTTTTTGAAAGTGCGTATGCTTTTTCAAGCGAAACTTTTTGTTTAGTAGCCAACAAAACACCGTATAAAGGGCCTTTTTCAAGGTCGCGCACCAGAATTTCAGGCCCTGGAAGGCCGTTTACAAGCTTTTTCTCCAAGAGCAAATTAAAAGTCTGTTCAAGGTACGCCAGGACAAGGGGCTTAAATCTTTTCCACTCTCCGGGGAGAAAAGCTTCCTCAAAATTGAAATAGGCAACGGTTTTTCCCTTCACTCTTAACGGATAAGGACTTTTTGCCTGTGACACCGAAAACTCAACGGGAAGAAGAGGAGAGACGGTCTCCTCCAACAAAGGAAAAATCTTTTCAAGGGCCCATGAAGACGGGTTATCCATAGACATCCCCTAAAACGCGTTGAAATGCCTCTACCATAATCGGGATTTCCTCAGGGAAGACCGTGCGCATATCAAGGAGAAACATTTCATCTTCAATACGACCGATAATAGGCGGGGTATTATCACGAAACTTTTTCTCAAGGCGTGAAGCAGAAACCTTGGGGATATTAACGGCAATAGCGTATGAAGCTGGATTTGAAAGGGGCATGGCCCCTCCCCCAACCCGTGAAATAGTTTTTACTATTTTTATTTCAACCCCTTCAGGGCAAACCCTGAGAAGGGCCCGTTTCAATCTTCTGGCCTTTTTCTTAATTTCTTCTGGCGGGATGGTTAAAAAGTGTAGCGTAGGTATCTTCTCAAGGGCCTCTTTTTTGTCCCGATAAAGCCTCAAGGTGGCCTCAAGCCCTGCTATGGTCATCTTGTCAATTCTTACTGCACGGTTTAAGGGATTTTTGCGGATCTCTGCTACCAGTTCTTTTTTGCCTACGATTATGCCCGCCTGGGGCCCACCAAGGAGTTTATCCCCTGAAAACGTAACGATATCAAGGCCTGCCAGCAAAACTTCCTGGACCGTTGGTTCCTTGGGAAGACCATATTGAGACAAGTCAACAAAGCAGCCGCTTCCAAGGTCTTCGGCTACTGGAAGGCCATATTTTTGCCCCAGGCTGACGAGTTCTTTACCTGAGACCTCTTTAGTAAAGCCGAGCATGGCATAGTTACTTTTGTGGACTTTTAGAAGAAGAGCCGTGTTCTCGTTAATAGCGGCTTCATAATCCCTAAGATGGGTGCGGTTAGTGGCGCCAACTTCCCTTAAAATAGCTCCAGATCTTGCCATGACATCTGGAATACGGAAAGAGCCCCCGATTTCAACCAGTTCTCCGCGAGAAACAATAACTTCTTTGCCCAGGGCCAAAGTGTTTAAAGTGATGAGCACCGCCGAAGCGTTATTGTTAACCACTAAGGCGCCTTCAGCCCCGGTGAGTTCTCGTACGATTTCTTCCACGTGTACGTAGCGGCTCCCTCGCTTGCCCGAAGCCAGATCGTATTCCAAGTTGGAATAGTAAACGGAGATTTCAGAAATGGCTTCCATTACCTCACGCGCTAAGGGAGAGCGACCTAAATTCGTGTGAATAACTACGCCCGTGGCGTTTACTACGCGTCTCAGGCTTGGTTGTAATTTGCGTTCTAATATTGCTGAGGCAAGTTCAAAAACGTCTTCACGTTTTAACGATAAACGCTCACCGGCAAGGACCTCTTCTCTTATTTTTTGGGCAGCTTCACGGGCCACTAGAGATAAAAGCGAGTCGGGTGTCTTGGGATAATTCGCAGCCAGATAGTGAATTATGTCGTTAACCGCAGGAATAGAGCTAAGCAGTTTCTGTGGCTCCATGGGCCTCCTCGCTTAAAAGGTTTTCCAAGAAAATATGCCAAAGCCTGCCTTTTGTAAACGAGAAAAAATCAGAGAAAAAATTTCTATTTTTTAGTCAAATAAATTTCAATCCGAAAATAAATAAAAAGTAGCGGGGAGATGTAAATGATACTTCCAGCCTTCAAAGAAAAATTTAAAAATCTTTCTACGTATATAACCACTCCGGAAGTGCTTATTAATTCTTTTCAAAAGGATTCGTTCACAGGTTTTATTCACGCCATTTTTGAAGAACACCAAGAAACAATAATCTTTTTTGAAGAAGGTAGTGCAACAGACATCATAAAAGAAGAAAATTATAAACGAACAAAGACAAACATAAACGAGCTCAAAAAAATATGGGAAAAGCAAGGAGTAATGTCAGCTTATGAAACGTATCCAGACGAAGTTTATATTCTAAAAAACATCTTATTAAAGAAATTAACAGACAATATAATAATGGAAAGCATTACGGTAGGGCAGAAAATAGTCGAACTTAAAAATAAAAAAGAAAAAGCGGTAGTTGAAATAGAAAGGGAAAGAAAAAAACAGGCAATATATATATGGGACGGAAAAATAATTTGGAATCTAGCAGACAAAGAACTTTTCATAAAAAACGAAAAAGTGAAAGCGAGATTTTATTATGGAAATGACACAACTAACTACAAAATTGAAATAAAAAAAATAGAAGAAGCATTAAATGAAATAGAAACAATATACCAAAACAAATTCAAAAAAGATTTTCAAGAAGACTTATTATTTTTCATACACCAAACTTTAGCTGACAAATACCCTATTATTGATCCCTTTATTGGCGGATACGAAATAACCAATGGCAAATTAAAAATTTATGATGTAAACGAAATAGAAAAATTTTTACCAGCTTTTAAAAAAGCTCTTAAAGCCTTTATTATTAACAAGTTCGACACTACTGATCCAGAGACAAGAAATTTAATCAAAAAATTAAAATAAGGAGGGAAAAAATGATTGAAGCGAAAAACAAAGAAAATAGAACAACAAATATAATCGAAGAAATCTTTGGAGATATGGACAATATACTAGAAGAAAAACGAACAAAACCAGCAAACATAGAAAACAAAGAAAAAGAAGACAAAAAATTGCTTCCTATCTCCATAATCAAAAAAGAGATTGAAAAACAAAAGATAAATGACGAAGAATTAGTAGAAACAGTAAAAGAAACAATAGACGAAGTTTATGAAAAGGCTAAAGAAATAATAAACAAAAAATTAACTAAAAAAATTCTTCTTAAAGTGCTTGAAAGGATAGAATAATGCCCTTTACAGGCAAAGCAAAAAACCTAGAAGAACTTTTTGACATATTACAAATACTGGAGAACCAACAAAAAGAAGGAATCCTAACCATAGAAAATAACTTTTCAGGAAAAAGCATTCTAACATTTTATATTAAAAAAGGAAACCTAGAAAAAATATCAGCAAACATAAAACAACTAGAAAAACTCAAAGTGAAAGAAGACTATAAAGACACCTGGAAAAGCTATTTGCACTTTATTAATATTTTTTGGAAAACTTTTACTTTTAAATTCCAAGAAACTTTAATAAAAAAGGAACAAAATAGCACACCTATTTCAAGTTTTTTATTAGAATTTTCAACAGAAAAAGATGAAATCCAAGGAATAATAAAAAAACTAATTGAAAATCCCATAAAGCTAGAGCCAAAAGGCGATATAAAAGAAGAAAATTTTTCGAGTTTAGATCTCTGGCTATATGGAGAAATTATCAAACAAAAACCAATAAAAGAATTATTGTTCGCTAATATACCTCTCAAAGAAATTTTAAGATCATTAAACAAACTATTTAAAGCAAATTTAATAGAAGTAAAAATAGACAATAAGATAAAAAAAGCTGCTGACAAAGAACGCATTATCAAAAAGGAAAAATTCAAAGAATTTGAAATATACTTAGCAAAATTAGTTGGGCCTGTAGCTGAATTGCTTATACTAGAAACGCTCGAAGATTTACACTGCGATAATTATGAACTACCAGAAAAATTATCGTCTGAATTCATCAAAAATTTACTAGAAAAGATTCCAGAAGGATGTAGCTACAAAGAGCTTTCATGCCAAGAGGCTCTTTTAAGAAAATTTAACGAAATAATAAGCACTTAACGGAGGTTTTATGCATAACAAATTTTCAATTTTAACCAAATATATTATCTTCTGGATCATACTTGGAGTTGGATTAATAGGATGCACCATAGTAACGATATATCAACTTTATACCCACACATTATACCAACAAGCAAAAAAGGTAGCAGAACAGGTTATTATTTTCAGACAGTGGACAGCATCTTACGGAGGTATATGGACCAAGGATAAATACGATCCCAAATTTGGTTATTTGTTACGGGCCAATTCTCCTGAGACTACGCTTTATAGCACCAAGGATTCACTAATCGCTAATGAACAAAACAACAATTTTTATTTGCATAACCCAGCCCTGGCTACTCGAGAATTATCCAAAATCTCAGAACGTTTTTTTGGTAAATATGGCTGGTCTTTCCGTGTTGTCTCAGATCGACCCATTAGTCCCGAGGGGAAACCAGACAATTTTGAAAAAGAGGCCATAATAAAACTTAAGCAATCAAAACAAGAAGAACTCGGCCAACTGTACCGAAAAGGCATTTTTGATTTTCAAAGTTATCGTTACCGTTTTGTAAAAGTAATCAGAGTAAGGAAAGGGTGCCTTAAATGTCACGGCACTCCCGACAAACAAAATCCAAAGCTTCGGGAAGCTATCATAGCTAAATACGGAAAAAGAGCCCAAATCGGGATGAATTACAAAGAAGGAGACGTAAGGGGTGTTATAAGTGTCACTATCTTTCCTGATGTCAAAGCTGTTGCAGCACACTTTTTGAAACCAACTCCTGGGAACTTTTTCCTTCTGGTCATCTTTCTTGAAGTCATTTTTGTTACCCTTGGCAGTTTTGTTGTGGTTTACTGGATGATAAATCGTATTAAGAAACTTCGCGATGCTGCCAGACAAATAAGCATTGGCAAACTTGATATAGATCTGGGTGTAAAAGGGCTTGATGAAAGCGAAGTTAAAGATGAACTTTCTCAGGTAGCCATTGCCCTTGAACGTTTACGGATTAGCACCAAGATTCTGATAGAACGCTTTAAAAAGAAAAGGGCTTAAAAACAGGAGAGGGACGGCCTTAAAGCCGTCCCTTTCTAACAGTTTCATTTACTTACCATGGGTAGCACGCATCTGTTTAGCAAGTTCTTTTATCTCTCCTAAGTCTTTTACCATCATAGCCCAACCGTACCAGTAAGCATAATCGGGGTTGATGTGGAAGAAGGACTGGTAAGCCCGCATCCGATGTTTCATATACATTTCAAAAAGAACCTGCTCGATATACTCGAGCTTATCAAATCCTGCACCATAGTCAGTCCTCATGAAGTAAAGGAAATCAGGATAGGGATAAGCCTGGTTGCCACGCTTTTTCAAAATACCGTCTTTATAGAGATCAGCCACGATGTTGATGGCCTCAGCCAATAGCATGTCAATCTGTTTGTAATACTGGTCTGCCTGTTTAAACTGAAAATCTACGTAATCTTTAGAGTGGCACCCATAACAAACTTTTTTCATCTTGTTTCTTTCGCGATCAAAGTCTTCTTTGGTAAGGCGGGCAAGGTCAAGTTTCTTAACCACTTCAAGACGAGCGGTAGGCTTCCCAGTCATAGGATCAAGAACTCCAAGGGCCTTTAAAATGGTCACCTGAGCAGCTGCCCAATCTTTGTCCTCAGGGAGAGGAAGCCTTACGCCAAGGAATCCCCAGGCGGTACGGTTCTCGTGGTCCCCGTTCGGCATGTGACAGTCCTGACATTTGGGAGCCGCAGCGCCTTTAGGAAGGTTCCCAGCAAGTTTGGCAAAATAGCGGGTTCCATGTTTAGAGCTTGACCACATTTCCCATTGGGGATGGTCATAACCCATGTGACACTGCTGGCAAGCGTGTGGATCTAAGGCTTCTTTTTTCGAGAAGGCATGGCGTGTGTGACACTCATCACAAGAATTGTTTTGATAGCGATAACCTTTGGCCCTAAGTTCGGCCTTTTCCTTTTCGGATTTAACTCCCATGTTGTGACAACCACCACAACCCTTGCCTCCTTCCATTAATTCATCTGGCTCAAGATGCGTAACAGGAAGAGCATTCAATGCGTGCCAGCCAAGATTGTGTTTTCCGCGTACAAATTGATCAAACTGCTCCTGATGACACTCTGCACACACTCTTTCGTCTGGTAACTTGGCCTTAGCTACGTCATCTTTGCTCTGATGATCACTGCCGTGGCAATCAGCACACCCAATATCTTCCGCTGCATGTTTGCTAACGCGCCAATCCTTAACCTGACCCGGGCTAATCTTTTCATGACAGGAAATGCAGGTGTCTTTTCCTTTGGTAGCCGCTGAAACCGGGAAACTTATCGAGATTAAAAATAAAACCCCTAAAAACCAGACCGACCATCGCCATTTACCCATAAAGCTCCTCCTTTAAATGTTTTTTTTAATTTTGCCTAATAAAGGCAATTATTACCAATTTTTTAGGATAAAAAGCTATTTTTGGCAAGATTTTTTTAAAATAAACATTAAAACTTCCGAAATATTTAAACTTTGACTATGGGCTATGGGCAAGGGCTTATCAGTGATCTGTGATCTGTGAACGGTAAGTTTGAGAGATTTTAAAACATGCTTCCATTAACATTTTTCGTTCCGAAAAAAACGGTTGCTAGTGTTTTGAAAGATCCTGTTAAAGAGTTTTGTTTGCCTAAAAAGGGGGATTGGGCTAACATAAAAATAAACCTTTCAGGAGGCTTTAATGGGTGAGGCCATAACCGAGTTGCGCGGCACAGACCGTATCATCGTTCCGATAAAGCTTGAGCCACAGTCTAAATTCAAATTTACCTGTGGCCCGGGTGTTCCTTGCTTCAAGTTATGTTGCTCTGAACTTTATCTCCCACTTACCCCTTATGACATTATACGCCTGCGTAACAGGCTCAAACTCACTACTGATCAGTTTCTCTTGGCCTATACTGAGCCATTTATTTTACCCAAATCCAAGCTCCCAGTAGCAAGACTCAAAATGCGAGACGATGAGCACAAAACATGCCCGTTTGTCTCAGAAGAAGGTTGCCAAGTTTATGAAGATAGACCACTTGCCTGCCGCTACTATCCTTTAGGGCTTGGCATTTTTCGCAACAAAGACGAAGGCCGAAACGAAGACTTTTACTATCTGGTAAAAGAAGGTTTTTGCCAGGGACTTGATTCAGGAGAAGAAATAACCGTTGAAGAATACCGTAAGTCCCAAGGCATCCCCGAATTCGAAGAGCCTGTGCTTGAATGGGCTGAAATCATCATGAAAAAGGAATCCCTTGGCCCTATTGATGTGCCGCAAAAAAGCTTAGAATTATTTTTCATGGTAAGCACCAATCCAGAAAGATTCAGGCGTTTTGTTTTTGAGAGCAAGTTTCTCCAAATCTACGAAGTTGATAAAGAAACTATAGAACGCATCAAAGAAGACGATCTTTCTCTTTTGCAATTTGGCTTTAAATGGTTAAAAACCGTTCTTTATGGCGAAAATCTAATCCCCATTAAAAAAGAACTACCTAAAGACAAAAAAATGAAACCATTTTAGGAGAAGAACATGGACACTTCCCCTAGGGATTTTGATGAATGGTTTGATGAAATGGCCGCCCTTGCCCAAGAGTCCCCGAAAGATTTTGAAAAAATGCGCCAGGAACTTATCGAGCAAACCATAAACCAAGCCACTCCGTCTTGCCAGGAAAAACTTCGTAAACTTCAGTGGCGTATTGACATGGAACGCAAGCGCGCCAAGACCCCGCTAGGGGCTTGTATCCGCATCTACGACATGCTCCTTGAAATGGTCTATGGTGAAGGCGGCTTTCTTGACTCTATCAAGATGCTTGAACGTATTGCCGCAGACCTAAAATACGGCCGAAGCGTAAATCTAAAAAAAGCTCCTTCTCAAACACCTAAAAAGGCCCAAATTATCCCTTTCCCAGGGAAGAAAAACTAGAGATCTTTACAAAATACTGCACAGATCCGTTGCCATTTTTTTGTTCCGAAAAAAACGGCAACGGATCCCAGAATGGGCTCAACTAATCTGCCTTGCGTCGTAAAAAGGCCGGCACCTCGAGTTCTTCCTCTGAAGGAAGTTTATCAAGGATATGTTTTTTACGGCGCCGTCCGGTTAAAGTGGTAATTTTGGGGGTTTCAACAGGCTTTTCTGGCCTTATCTCAGGAGCTGGACGCACATCCAGATTGGCCACCTCTGCCATGGGCTCTTCGAGCGACTCCTCAGCCCCTATGCCCGTAGCCACCACGGTAACCCTAAGCTCCTCTCCAGCTTCATCATCAAAAACAACTCCCCAGAAGATCTTGGCTTCTTCATGGGCCTCTTTAGAAACGAGCTCGGAAATGAACTCGGTTTCTTCCATGGTGAGGGTTTCCGGCGAAGCCGTGATATTTAGAAGCACTCCACGGGCTCCTGCAATGGAGACATCATCAAGCAAGGGGCTTGAAATAGCAAGCTGCGCAGCCTCTTCAGCCCGGTTTTCCCCGCTGGCTACCCCGGTGCCCATTAGTGCCATACCCATTTCACTCATCACCGCGCGCACATCTGCAAAGTCAAGGTTTACGTAACCAGGGAAGAGAATAAGGTCAGAGATACCACGCACCGCATAGTAAAGCACGTCGTCTGCCTGACGAAACATATCAAGAAGTTTTGCTTTGGGAGAGGCGAGCGCACGCAAACGGTCATTGGGGATGGTGATAATGGTATCTACCTCGCGGCGCAATTCCTCAAAGCCTTTTTGAGCGATCTTGGCCCTGGGCTTACCCTCAAAGGAAAAAGGCTTAGTTACCACCGCAACTGTCAAAGCTCCAAGCTCTTTGCTAATGCGGGCCACAATTGGAGCTGCCCCTGTGCCTGTGCCACCGCCAAGCCCGGCGGTAACAAAAACCATGTCAGCACCAGCCAGGGCCTCGCGGATTTCGTCTTCAGCCTCAATAGCAGCTTCTTTCCCGACTTCTGGATTTCCGCCAGCCCCAAGACCTTTGGTTAGCTCTTTTCCGAGCTGGATCTTTACAGGTGCCGGGGACAGATCAAGCACCCGGTAGTCGGTATTGGCAACAATGAATTCTACCCCCCTAAGACCTTTGCTGATCATATTATTCACGGCGTTTCCGCCGGCACCACCTACCCCAATGACTTTGATCTTGGCCTGGTATTCGCTTTCTAAAAACTCAAAGCTCATAGCCCCCTCCCAAAGATTTCAAAAATTTTTTTAAAGGGATTTTTGGGTTGTGACTTAAGACGCTCCATCCCCATTTCACGCCCAAAAAGCACCAACCCCACCACCGTAGCCAACCTGGGGTGATAAATCTCCTCTGCCAAACCTGGAAGTTTCTTGGGATAACCAATACGCGTAGGTAGTTCAAAAATCTGGTCTGCAAGCTCAATGAGCCCGTTTAAAAGAGCCGAACCACCAGTGATAACGGCTCCAGAGCCAAGGCGCGGCTTAAGCCCTGAGTGCTCAAGCTCGGTATTGATTATTTCGAGAAGCTCTTCAACGCGTGGCTCAAGGATTTCTGCCAATACCTGCCGTGAGAGTTTACGGGAAGGCCTGTTTCCAAGGCCAGGGACTTCGATATATTCCTCCCGTGGCACCAGCGGGGCCAGACAGCTCCCGTAGTGCACCTTAAGCTTTTCCGCAGCGGCCATGGTGGTGCGTAAACCAACGGTAAGGTCGCTAGTTAAGATTTGCCCCCCTACCCCCACGGCGCTGGTATAGCGCATGTTTCCCTCAAGAAAAATGGCTACGTCTGTAGTGCCGCCTCCAAAATCAATCAACGCCACCCCTAATTGCTTTTCTTCTTCGGTTAAGACTGCCTGCGCTGAAGCCAAGGGCTGAAGCACCACCGCATCGACATTTAAGCCGGCTTTTTCAACACATTTGACCAGGTTATGCACTGCAGATGAAGCCGCGGTAACAATATGTACCTTAGCTTCAAGACGCACCCCGCTCATACCAACCGGTTGCTCAATACCTCCTTGCTCATCAACGATAAACTCTTGGGGGATGGCATGAAGAATAAGCCTGTCGTTGGGAAGATTGATGGCTCGCGCGGCTTCAATTACCCGGTTTACGTCTTCTTCGGTAACTTCTCCAGACTTAAGGGCAATGACACCATGGCTCTGCTGGCTCTTAATGTGGCTTCCAGCTATGCCTATGATTACGTTAGTTATTTCTTCGCCACAGGCCTCTTCAGCCTGCCTCACCGCCTCAATAATGGAACTCACAGTGGTTTCAATGTTAACTACCACACCGCGGCGAAGCCCGGTGGCACTTGCCATACCAAAGCCAACCGCCCGTAACTCGCCGTCTATTTCTTCGGCGGCCAAGCAACAGACTTTAGTTGTTCCTACATCAAGCCCTACTATCATTTATGACACCTTAGCTTCTATTTTTGAAAATTAATGCTGCCCGGTTTTCAGGATAATCAAGACGCACTGTTTTCACCTGGTCATATTGTTTTGTATCATAGAGATAAACAAAAATGCGATCTAATTTGCGATAAGCCGCCAGATATTCTTTCCAGTAAGTGCCGGCAAACTGCACCGCTAGGGCGTCTTTCGTCAAAAGCACAAAGCCATCTGGCAAAAACTTGATCTGGGAGATATTGGCATAGGGTGGCACCATAGAATCGTTCTTCTTAAGGTAAGAAAGAAGCTTAAGCACCTGCACCTTGCGCGGGGAAAGGCTTCTTTCCTGGAACTCTTTCTTAGAAACCCCGTAAAGCGCGGGAAGTTCCTTCATGAGATCCTGGGGAGCCTTGGCAAAAAGTCTGCCTTCTTGGTTCACTAAAAAGACCCCTCCTTTGCCCGCCACCATGGCAATGGGGTCTTCTTCCTGTACTTTGATAAAAATCTTGTCTGGTAGGTTGCGCGAAACAAAGGCCTTGGCAATCCACGGATGAAGCTCAAGTCGCTGACAGACCTTTGCGAGGTTTATGTCAAAAATATTGGTGCCAAGCATGATATCGCTTAACTTTAAGACTTCTTCTTTAGTGAGCCGGCCCTGACCTTCGATGGCTATGCTGATTTCACGTACCTGAAATTGAGAGCTGCGCTTTACGTAAAAAAAACTATAAATCGCACCAATGAAAAGTAAAACTATACTTATAACACGGAGATAGCCTTTAACCCTCGCCCACCACACGGATTTCCTCCTCAAGTTCTATCCCAAAAAGGCTCAAGACCCTTTCTTTGGCTAATTCGATAAGGGCAAGAATATGGCTTGCCCGGGCACCTGCGCAATTCACGATAAAATTGGCGTGTTTGCGGGAAATTTCTGCTCCTCCACAACGAAAACCCTTAAGCCCCGCGTGGTCTATCAATGCTCCGGCGGAAGCCGCTGCCGGATTCTTAAAAATGCACCCTGCAGAGGGCATGTTGAGAGGTTGCTTGTTTTTCCGCTGGGAAAGAAAGAAAAGTAACTTTTCTTTTACTTCCGTAGGCGAAACAGGATAAAGTCTCAAAGTTACCGCTACGATTATAGCTTCTTCAGGCAAATCAAGGTAACGATAACCACACTTAAGACTTGTTCGGGGGATAGTGTAAAATTGCCCGTGATGATAGATGTTTAGCTCCTGGACAAAGTCGCCTATTTCTTTACCAAAAGCCCCGGCATTCATCCGCACTGCACCGCCTACTGTAGCTGGAACCCCAGCCAGGAACTCAAGCCCAGAAAGCCCTTTTTCAGCACAAGTCGCTAGCAGTCGCGCAATGGGCACCCCTGCCTCTGCACGGACGAATTCTCCTTCAAACGCTAAAGAGTCAAAAGCGTCAAGGGAAATTACCGCACCCCGAATGCCGCCATCTCGCACCAGAAGATTGCTCCCTGCCCCGCGCAGGAAAATCGGTATGTTTTCATTCTTGAGTATTTCAATCCCGCGGGCGAGTTCTAAAAAGTTTTGAGGTTCAAAATAATAATCCGCAGGCCCCCCCACTTTAAACGTGGTAAAAGGCCTAAGGGAAACCTTTTCCCTTAAACTAAGACCTTCTTTGCGAAAAATAGCCGCAATGTTCATGCTACTTCTTTTTCCCTTACGCCAATTTCTTCCAAAATAGCTTCTCCGGTGCGGTAGATGTCCCCGGCCCCCATGGTGATAAGCACATCACCAGGCTTAATTACATCAAGGGCACGGGCCAAAAGCAAAGACAGCTCAGGGGCAAAATAGGTCTCTTTACATCTTCTCCGGGCAAGCGCATTGAAAAGGGCTTCTCCTGTTACCCCTGGGATTGGTTCTTCTGAAGCAGGGTAAATCTCAGTTAGCAACAAGACATCAACTTCATCAAAACTCGAAACAAAGTCCCCAAAAAGGGCCTTGGTCCTGGTATAGCGATGGGGTTGAAAAAGCACCACTAGGCGGTTGTCGGGAAACGCCTTGCGAAAGGCGTTAAGGGTTGCTCTAATTTCCGTAGGATGATGAGCATAGTCGTCAAAAACTTTGATTCCCCCTGCCTGGCCCTTTAGTTCAAACCGCCGTTTCACTCCAGAAAAAGAAGAAAATCCCTTTCTGATGGCTTCAAAAGAAAGCCCTAAGGCTCGCGCTGCCGCCACTACCCCTAAGGCATTTAAGATGTTGTGTCTCCCTGGGACTGGCAAAAGTATCTCCCCAAGGAGTTTTTCTTTTTCATAAACCACAAAAAGAGACTGGGCCCCTTCGCTTACGATATGGCCTACGTAGTCGGCCTGGGAGGCAAGGCCATAGGTGATTATGTCTTTCGAGTCAAGGGATTTACAAAGTGCCAGAAGCTCTTTGTCGTCAGCACATATTACCAGTTTCTGCTTTACTTTTTTCGCAAAATCCAAAAAGGCCTTTTTAATTTGCGAAAGGTCTTGGTAATAATCAAGGTGCTCTGCGTCGATATTGGTGATAATGGCAAGATCTGGGCTCATGCGTAAAAACGAGCCATCACTTTCATCAGCCTCTGCCACGAGATAAGCCCTTTCTTCGCCAAGCCAGGCGTTTCCGTCAAAGCCATTTACCCGCCCGCCAACAGCCACCGTGGGGCTAAGGCCACCCCTGGTAAGTACCGTAGCCAGCATAGAAGAAGTGGTGGTCTTACCGTGGGCTCCAGCCACTACGATGTTAAAGCGGTGAAGTTCCATAATTTCTACCAGCATCTGGGCCCGGGGAATAATCTTTAACCCTAGTTCCTTGGCCCTTACCAACTCGGGATTACCCTGGGGGATGGCCGTGGAATAAACCACAAGGTCTGCCCCCTCTACCTGACGGGGCTTGTGGCCGTAGTAAATAAGCGCGCCCTCTTTTTCAAGCATCTTCGTAATTTCAGAGGGTCTGAGGTCTGAGCCGGTAACTTCAAAACCTAGCTTTAAAAGCAGCCTGGCAAGACCACTCATGCCAATGCCACCAATCCCTATAAAATGAACCTTTCGATATTCACGCATAAGCCGCTAAGGCCTCCATTTCTTTGTAGATAATTGACAAAGCATTTTCAGGTAAAAGTCCGGAAAGCTTCTGGGACATTGCGCGCCGTCTATCCGCATCAGTAAGCAGCTCCGTAAGGGCTTTGAGCAATTTTGCTGGTGTTAGCTCATTTTCCAAAAACATGAGCGCCCCTTTTGCCTTTACCAAAAACCTTGCATTTTCCCGCTGGTGGTCTGCCACCGCATAAGGATAAGGAATGAGAATAGCGGGCTTTTTCAAATAACAAAGCTCTGCCACCGTAGCAGCACCTGCGCGTGCCAGCACTACGTCAGCCTGGGCATAAGCCCAGGCCATATCTTTGATAAAAGGCAAAACTATCGCTTTTAAGCTCCTTTCCTGATAAGCCTTTTTAACGCGTTCGTAATCAGCACTACCTGTTTGGTGCACCAAAAAAAGATTGGGCACAGCCTGAAAAAGCGCAGGAGCAATCTCCAACATGGCCTCGTTTATTGTGCGTGCACCCTGAGAGCCTCCGGTCACCAGAAGGCCGATTCCTTCGTGTTCCCGCCTGCCTCTGCGCAACCCCTTACGGATGGGCATCCCGGAAACAATTGTTTTTTCTTTTGGAAAATAGCGCCTGGTTTCAGGAAACGTGACAAATATCCTGTCAACAAGTCTGGCCAGGAAGAGATTGGCCCTTCCGGGAATCGTGTTTTGCTCGTGAAGCGCGCTTTTTATGCCAAGGAGTTTCGCCGCAAGGAGGGTGGGCACTGAAGCGTAGCCCCCCACGCCAAAAACTAATTGAGGGGCAAAGCGCTTTATGGCCCTGGTGGAAACAAAAGTCGCCCAAATCATTTTGCCAAGGGCCCTAAACTTGCCAGGGATGCTTCGCCCAAAAACCCCTTCCACAGGCAAGGGTTTTACCTGATAAGGGGTCTTTTCAAGGGCGATTTGTTCAATCTTGCGTCCGCTTCCCATAAGCAAAACTTCTCCTCCTCGGCCTGTTACCTCTTCGGCCAGGGCCAAAGCTGGAAAAAGATGCCCTCCTGTGCCTCCTCCTGCAATCACCATTTTCATCAGTGATACGTCACCATAGAAGCGCGGTTATCTTCCCCCAGAAATTGCGGGGCATAGCCTTTGACTAGCTCGCGGAAAATGTCTCCCCGCTCTTGATAGTTCTCAAACTGATCAAAGCTTGCCGCTGCTGGAGAAAGAAGCACGGTGTCCCCGGGGGTGGCTTCAGAGATAGCCACGGCGACAGCTTCTTCCAGGTTTTCGACAATTTTGGTCTCTATCACTTCCCGTAGGTCTTCAGCCATCACGTAGCGGGACTCTCCCATTAAAATCAACAGGCGTACTTTTTCTTTAAGCAAGGGTATAAGAGGCCTATAAGAGGCCCCTTTGTGCTTGCCACCAAGGATTAAAATTATCGGACCAGGAAGCCCTTCTAAAGCCTTACAGGTAGCATCCACATTGGTGGCCTTGGAATCATTTACAAAATAAACCCCGCCATAAGCCCCCACGAATTCAAGCCTGTGAGGGAAGCCAACAAAACTCAAAATGGCCTTACGCACCCCTTCGCAGCTAGCCCCTACAAGTCGTGCGGCAAGGGCGGCCACGGCAAAGTTGAGCCTATTGTGTTCCCCCAGAGGTTTAAAACCGGCAAAAGAGTAAGTTTCTTCTCCTTCAGGCAACAGGAGCACAAAACCACCTGGCTTAAGCCTTGCGCCCCTTTGCGGACTTTTGCCAAAAAAGAGCACCTGTGAACGCGGAAAAGGAAGGGGGCAAGAGAGTTCCTCAGGCAAAATGAGATAATCTCCTTCTTTTTGGTTTTCGTAAATACGGGCCTTTGCCAGGGCGTAATCCTGAAAATCAGCATATCTTTCCAGGTGGTCAGGGGTGATGTTCAAAATAACCGCTACCTTGGGGCGGAAGGTTTCAATTGTTTCTAACTGAAAGCTTGACACTTCAAGCACCACGTAATCAGCCCTCTCTCCCGTGAGTAAAAACTCAGAAAGCGGGGTGCCAAAGTTCCCACCCACAAAGACCTTTTTCCCAGAAAGACGCAAGATATCAGTGACCATAGCAGTGGTGGTGGTTTTTCCATTAGTCCCTGTAATGGCTATCACGCGTTTTTCAGGAGAAAGAAATCGCCAGGCAAGCTCAAGCTCACCAATAACCGGAATATCTCTGGCATAAGCACGGGCCGCAGCCTCTGGAGGCACCCCCGGGCTCAGGACTACCAAATCTGCCCGCTCAAAGGTCTCAGGACGATGGCCTCCGGTATCAAAGAGCACTCCCTGTTCCTCAAAAGAACGTAAAACCGCAGCGGAAAGTTTCTCCCTGGGCCTTGCCTCAGAGACAATAACCCTTGCGCCAGCCACCAAAAGAAGACGGGTGGCTGCCTGGCCTGAACGGCCAAAGCCTACAACCACTACTGTTTTCCCTTTAAGCCTTCCTTCAACCATGGCTCTACCTGAGTTTCAAAGTACTTACGGCCAGAAGCCCCATAAAGATGGCCACAATCCAGAAACGGACGATTATTTTGGGCTCTGGCCAGCCTAGTTTTTCAAAGTGGTGATGTAAGGGCGCCATCAAAAAGATACGCTTGCCACCTGTTAAACGGAAATAAGCCACCTGAAGCATTACCGAGAGGGCTTCTGCCACAAAAATGCCACCAGCCAGCACCAAAAGAAGTTCCTGCTTGGAGATCACCGCTAGTGCCCCTAAAGAGGCCCCCAAAGAAAGGGAACCCACATCACCCATAAAAATTTCTGCTGGATAGGCATTATACCAGAGAAAAGCCAAGGCTCCTCCTATCAGGGCCCCACAAAAAATGCAAAGCTCTCCAGCCCCTGGCACATAAGGAATTTGCAAATAAGATGCCAACTTTGCGTGCCCGGCCAGGTAAACAAAAAGAAGATAAACCCCAGCTACAATCACAAAAGGTCCGGTGGCAAGGCCGTCAAGACCGTCTGTTAGGTTCACGGCGTTAGACGCCCCCACCACCACCAGCATGGTAAAGGGGAAATACAAGAAGCCAAGGTCCGGGCGAAATTCTTTAAAAAACGGCACGGAAAGCTTGGTGTCAAAGGTGCCGTATTTAAGGGCCAGGAAAAGAAAAATCCCCGCAGTTAGGGCCTGAAGCACTAACTTTTCTTTGCCGGTAAGGCCAAGGCTTTTGCCGCGTGAGACCTTGCGCCAATCATCAAGAAAACCAATTAAGCCGAAGATTAAAAAAAGCCCCAAAGTAATCCAGAGGTAGATATTGTTTAAATTACCCCACAAAAGGGAAGCCAAAGTTACCGCAAAAATAATCACCACTCCGCCCATGGTGGGGGTGCCAGCTTTGTGTTGATGGTCTGGGCCTATTTCCCTGATCACCTGGCCAAACTGGCGTTTACGCATATACGCGATGAATCTTGGCATGAGAACAAAGACGATTAATGCAGAGGTAATGATGGCACAAAAAGTCCGAAACGTAATGTAGCGAAAAACATTAAAGATAATGCTCACATCATGTAACGAATAAAGTACGTGATAAAGCATTACGCTTCTTCCTTTTCAAGTTTGGCAATGATTTCTTCCATGGCCGCTGCGCGTGAGCCCTTAACCAGAAGCAAAGAATTTGCTACTAAATTCTTCTTAAGTGCCGCATACAAAGCCTCTTTTTCTGCAAAAGTTTTTACCTTATCTCCTCCACCTTTTTGGTACCAAAGGGCAGATTTACCAACGGCATAGACTTCATCACACACCGAGGCAAGACGCCTTCCCACCTCTTCGTGGAAGGCTTCGGTCTGGTCTCCCAGTTCTTTCATATCTCCCACGGCCGCTATGACTTTGCTAAATTTTGGCCCTATGGCAGAAAGCACCTCACAAGCCGCGGCAAAAGAGCCGGGGTTTGCGTTATAAGCGTCATCGATTACGTAAAAAGGGCCTATTTTCCTTAGTTGAAGGCGGTGGTCTATGGTTTTTAGGTCTTTTAAACGCGGAAGTACGGTTTCAATTTCTTCTCCAGCGGCAAGGCAAGCAGCCAAAGCCCCCAGCACGTCAAACACAAAGTGCTTACCTAAAAGGGGGATAAAGGCCTCATAGCTTTTGCCAAAGACCTCAAGCTTAAACTTTGTACCCTGTGGGGTAATTTCTAAAACTTCGCCCCTTACGTCTGCGTCTTTGCAAAAACCAAAAGAAATCTTTTCGTCTTTGTTTTGTGCCAAAACCCAGTTTTTTATTTCTTCTTGGTCCGCTGGATAAACCCAGTATGCACGAGGGGCCTCTTCAAATAGCGCAAGTTTTTCCTGAAGGAGCTTTTCCATGGTTTCGAGCCCCTCAAGATGGGCAGGCTTAACCCCAAGAAGAAGAGCTATCTCAGGAGAAGCGATCTCAGTAAGGCGTGCTATCTCACCAGGAAAACTTGTACCAAGCTCAAGCACCCAAGTATCTTCATCGGCAACGTTTAGAATGCTTAGGGGAAGACCAATCAAATTATTCCAGTTGCCTGGATTTTTATAGACTTTATTTCGCACTCCAAGAAGTGTTGCCAAAAATTCTTTGGTGGAGGTTTTGCCGCAGGAGCCTGTTAGGGCAAGCACCCTGGCGTTCTTTTTGCGACGATAATAAGCTGCAAGGTCTCCCAGGGCCTTCAAAGTGTCAGGTACTTTGATCACAGAAATTGCCCTGTGAAGCTCAAAGATGTTGATATTCTCCGGCCAATATGAAACAAGGGCCCCTCTGGCACCAGCTTCTATGGCTTGCAAAACATAATCGTGTCCGTCAAAGCGAGGGCCAGCTAAAGCCACGAAAAGATTCCCAGGAGTTACGCGCCGTGAGTCCTGAGTTACTCCTGAAAAACAAATGCCCATGTCACCGTTTAACAGCACCCCGCCTGTGGCGCGCACTATCTCTTCAGTGGAAATCATGCCGCCTCCCTTGTGAGGAATTCGCGCACAAGTTGGGCATCAGAAAAGGGATAGCGTTTTCCGGCTATCTCTTGATAGTCTTCATGCCCTTTTCCCGCGATGAGCAGTATATCACCCTCTCTTAGAAGAGAAAGAGCAGCCCAGATGGCCTCGCGACGATCAGGCTCAACAAGCACCGGCTTACTTTTCATCCCCTTAAGGATGTCATTGATAATTTTTTGAGGATCTTCGCTTCTGGGATTATCAGAAGTGAGAATCACTTGATCAGCATGGGCCTCTGCAATCTGGCCCATAAGGGGGCGTTTTCCCTGATCTCGGTCGCCTCCGCAACCAAAAAGCACCAAAAGCCTTTTGGCAACGGGCCTAAGACTCATAAGGGCACCTTTTAAGGCATCTGGCGTATGGGCATAATCAACAAAAAATAAGGCACCATTTTTTTCACCTATAAGTTCAAGGCGCCCAGGAGGGGCCTTAAGTTTAGGAAGCAAAGGTACTATTTCTTCAAAAGAAAAGCCGAGGGCCAGGCCACATCCTGTAGCCATGAGGAGATTTTCAAGCTGAAAATCTCCGTAAAGGGTCGTCGCCAAGGATTGTTGCTTCTGGCCATACACCAGGAGAAAGGAGTACCCCGCGCGGGATCTCTGCGTCACCATCCCCCCTAAATCCTCCCCTATCTTAATGACGGGCGCAGATAATTCTTGCGCAAGTCTCCTTCCCCAGGTGCTGGCCACGTTCACTACCGCCTGGCCCGAAGCTTTAAGATGCGTGGTGAAAAGCTTTTTTTTGGCCTGAAAATAGGCCTCCATATCGCGATGATAATCAAGGTGATCCCGGCTAAGATTGGTAAAAGCAGCTACATCAAAAGAAAGACCTGCTACGCGTCCCTGGGCAAGAGCATGAGAAGAAACCTCCATGACCACGTGAGATAGCCCGGCATCTAGCATCTCACGCAAAAGTCTTCTTAGCTTAATTGGCCCGGGCGTGGTGTGTGAGGCCTTTTCTTTCCTGATGCCGGTATCGTAAAAAATCGTCCCTATTAGCCCAGAAGGCTGACCTAATAAGCCAAGCAACTGGTGGATAAAAAAGGTAACCGAAGTCTTGCCGTTGGTCCCCGTAACCCCTATCAGAGTAAGTTTTTCCTCAGGGGCACCGAAATGGGCCCGCGCAAGCTCAGGAAGAGCTTTTTTGGTATCAGGCAGCACCACCAGGGCTACGTCTTCAGGCAAATCGATTTTTTCTTCGGCAAAAATGGCTGTAGCGCCTGCCTTTATAGCCTCGGAGATAAAGCGGTGTCCATCAGTCTTTCCGCCGCGGCAGGCCACAAAGGCAAAGCCTGGTTTTACTTCGCGCGAGTCGTCAGAAATCCCGCCGAGAGCGGTTTCTTCACCGCGCACGTACAAAACTTCTAAATTTTTGAGCAAGTCTTTAACTTTTTTCATCTAAGAACCAGCTTACAATTTTCAATTCTAGCAAGTGGTGTGCCAGGGGCTGGCCACTGTTTCACGGTGACACCAAAACCCGAAAATTCCACTTTGAGACCCAGAGGGGCAAGCCTCTCAAGGGCTTCTTTAAGGGTTAAGCCACGCACATCTGGCATCCTGCCTGTGGGGGCTTTGGTCTTTTTAGGTTGAGCCAAGGTTTTATAAGTTTCTTTTTTTACGGCCTGCGGAATAAAGCGGGTGTAATAACATGGTAGCCCGTAGGCCTTAACCCCCTCAAGATAAGTCATAAAGGCCACCTTGGGATGTTTTCTTGGCCAAAGTCCTGCCATTAAAAAGGCCTTCTCTCTAAAGCTGCCACCCCACCACCAAACTCCGCCTCTGGAAAGCGGCGTAAGGTCTTTTAATTTTTTTCTTTCAACCAAAATGGGCTTTTTTTCGCCGTTTAAGCTTACTTCTAAGGCGATCTTAGGAGAAACCAAAGTGCCAGTGGCAAGCGCCACCATCGCACGTAAAATCTGCATGCCAGAGGCCTGGACCTCGGAAAAATCTTCTATTTCGGTGGGCAAAATCCCTGGTTCTTCTCCAGCCAGGTCAACGCCAGTAATCTCTCCAAAACCAAGGGCGCGCAGAAAATCAGAAAGATTTTCGTAGTGGCTCTCCTGATAAGCTTTTTCAAACACCTTAGAGAGCACCGCCAGATTAATGTTTGGCCTAAGAAGCAGGTCTTTTTTACCCTTGGTCACATAGGCCAGGATGCGCCCTGAAGAAATATCAACAACAGCAGCGGCACCTTCTTTGGCCCTTAGCATTTTCATGCTGCGCAAAAGATCCTGATAAAGGACTTTTTGCCTTTCAATCTTGATAGAGGTACGAAGGGCTGCTCCTTCCTGGAAAAGGAGCCGCTGGTAATAGGCCTCAAGCCCGTAATACCCCTCCCCTGCCAGGAATGAAGAGCAATATTCCTTAAAAGGATAACTCCTTTCAAAATAACTCTTGGGATAAACCCCTTGTAGCTCAGGGACTTTTTTCACCTCAGGGAAAAAGACCGGACCTTTTTGGGAAGACAAGAGATAAGTGATTTCGCTTTCATCTTTTTTAAGAAGGGAGGCAAGTAGCATGAGATTTTTTTTGGATACCGGAAAGGCCTCTGGCACTAAAAGTATGCCTGTTTTTTTTACAGATTCCGCCAAAAGGCGCTTTTCCACGTCGTAAATAGGCCCGAGGTGAAGGGACTTTTCATTCTCAAAATAAAACGGTTCAGGCGAAGAAAAAAGAGTACTCCCAAGGCCGGCAAGGCCAAGCAAAATTATCCCCAAAATCGGAAACAACACATATTTTTTCATGGCCTGGTTAAACGAACTATTTGCTCTTTTTTAGGGGGATGAAGTCCTAATTTGTTTGCTTTTTCAAGTACTACGTCTTTGGCAGTGAGTTCTTGATATTCCTTTTCAAGGGAAACTACCTGATGTTCGAGGATGCTCACATCTTTTTTAAGCCGGCTGTAGGTCAGGTACTCACGCCCTATAAAAAAGGCCGCAAGTATAAAGACAACAAGCAAGGCCGCAGCGCTCACGTATTTGACCAAACGCTCAAAAGAAAGCCCCTCGGCCTTAGTTGCTTTTCTTGTTCTTTTGGGACTAAAGGCATAAGGCATTTCTCTAACACTCATTTTGTCCTCCTAAATGCGTTCAGCAGCACGCAACTTGGCACTCCTTGCCCGTGGGTTTTCCCTGATTTCTTCTTCTTTGGGCACCACGGGCTTTTTGGTAAGCGCCCTGAGGCGGCTGTCTTCTTTGAAAGCACGTTTTACCAAACGGTCTTCCAGAGAATGGAAAGAAATCACCACCAGGCGTCCCCCGGGCTTCAATACGTCTGGGGCATCTTTTAAAAACCTGGCTAGGTTGTCCAGTTCTTTGTTTACCGCGATGCGCAGGGCCTGAAAGGTCTTGGTGGCTGGATGAATCTTAGCCCTTCTAGCCCGCGCAGGATACGCCCGATAAACCAGGTCAGCCAGCTCTTTAGTGGTGCGGATAGGGGCCTTGCGCCTGGCCTCACAAATAGCCGCCGCAATGCGCGCTGCAAAGCGTTCTTCCCCAAAAGACTTAAGCAAGTCTTCAAGCTGCAAACGAGAGAGTTGATTCACCAAGTCTTTTGCGGTTCTACTCAGGCGCTTGTCCATGCGCATGTCAAGGGGTTCGTCTTTCAGGAAGCTGAAGCCTTCACCACTTTCCTCAAGCAAAAAAGAAGAAAGCCCGAGATCTACCAGGACACCATCCACAGGGCCCTTGCCAAGTTCATTTAAAACTTCTTTTATACGGGCAAAGTTCTCACGCACTATCTGATACCTGCCTTCAAATACCTTCAGGCGTTCCTTAGCAAGTTTTAAAGAGGACTCATTCCACTCAAAACCAATGAGAAATCCATTTGGGCTTGATTTTTCAAGTATGGCGTAACTGTGGCCCCCAAGGCCTACGGTTCCGTCAACATAAAGGCCCCCAGGCCTTACCCCAAGCCAATAAAGCGCCTCCGCAAGCAATACACTTTTATGCTTGGACTCCTGGGTTGAGGATGTTGGCGACAGAGGCGCTGAGTTCGCCAAAATTTTCGCGCACGCGTTTGAATTCTTTTTCAAGACGCTCTGGGCTCCATATCTCAAAGTAGTTAAGCATACCAAGCAAAACCACCTCTCTTTCAATACCGACTTCTTCACGGAGGTGGGCCGGAATCAAAATACGTCCCTGGCGGTCAGGTTGACATTCCTCAGCAGAGCCTAAAAAATAGCGCTTGAATAAACGCAACTCTGGCGGATCAAAAGGAGAATTTGATAATTTTTCTTCTAATGCTTGCCATTCAGACCAGGGATAAACATGCAAACACTCCGGCGTATTAGTCATGATCAGGGTGGCATTTCCATAACGGTGCTTGAGCACCTCGCGAAAACGGGCCGGAATACTCAAGCGCCCTTTGTTGTCGAGATTATGGGCGGAACGCCCTCGAAATCTCAAAAACCACCTCCGACCACTTTATTCCACTTTATACCACTTCAAGCTAGTAAAAATTCATCGGATATGTCAAGAAAAACTTAAGCTACAAAATATAGGGCAGTAAAAACAAAAATTATCCAAGATAATGTGGCACATTGCGTACTAACTAAAATTTTTTGGTGGTAAAAAGTGGGAAGCTCTAACGTTAAAAGGAAAGGTTAGGCCAAAAAAAATTAGCTCTTAAAAAGAATCTCTTTGGGGAAGCTAAGGCTAAAGCAGGTCTCTGAAGCAGAAGACTTTACGTTTATTTGGCCTTTGAGCCCTTTTACCAGGCTATAGACCACCGCGAGCCCAAGACCAGTGCCGTGGGGTTTGGTGGTAAAAAATGGCTCAAAAATCCTGGGAGCTATTTCTTGAGAGATCCCTCCGACATAATCGATAACTTTTATTTCAAGGTGATCATCTTGTTCTTGACAAACCAAACGTACGGTTGCTTCTCGGCCGTCATATGCCTCAATGGCATTTGAGCAAAGGTTTAATAAGATTTGCTTAAAACGCCCGGCATCTACCCTGAGATTGATCCCTGGAGGGATATCTATTTCCCAGTGTATGTCTTTTTCTTTAAATTTTAAAGCCAATTCATCCTGAATCTCGCCAATAATCTTTAAAAGATTGGTCTTTTCAGGTGCTCCGGCAGTGGGCTTAGCAAAAAGCAAGAAGTCCGAGACCAAAACATCAAGCCTTTGGGCTTCACGGGCTATAATCTCAAAAAGTCTCTCGCCTCCTGGTTTTACCAGGTCCTGTTCTTTCAAAAACTCCACGGCTCCGCAAATCGATGCCAGGGGATTTTTTATTTCATGCGCAAGCCCTGAAGCAAGGGTTCCAAGGGCTGCTAAGTGCTCTGCACGTCGCAAACGCTCTTCTTTTTCTTTGATGGGGGTAATATCCTGAAAGATTAAGCTATAGCCAAATATTTCTTTTTTCTCATCTTTGAGAGGAAAAAAGCTATAACCAATGTATATCGGCTGGCCGTTTTTTTTGAGCAAAAGCTCACAGCGCGAACTCTCCGGCACAAAATCAAAGCCATCAAATGCTTCTTTGAGGCTAAGTCCTTCAAGATCGTTTCTTTGGAGAATAGCTTTGGCAGCCTGATTGGCGGAAATAATCTTTTTAGAAAGATCCGTAACGATTAAACCTGAAGCCAAAGATTGCAGTATGAGTCTGTGAAGCTCCTCAGCACGAAAAAGTGCTTGGTGGGTTTCTGCTATTTTTTTTCGTGTGCGCTCGCGCTCCTCTACGTAACGCAGGGCTAGCAACCCGGAAAGTCCCATGGCTCCAAGGGGTACAAAAAACTGTAAGATAGTCTGGGGGTTTAGAGGAGGTCTTTCAGGATGCCAGTAGATAAAAGAATAACTGAGCAAAGAAATAAAGGTAAAGGTATCTGCCCCTCGACGCCCTAAATGAAATCCCGCCACAAAAATAAGGAGAGGATAAAGAAAAATAAAAGGGCTTTCGCGGCCACCTGTAGTCTCTATAAGAATATCGATCAATAAAAGATCAATTAAAAGCGAACTCCAGAGGACTTTTTGTTGAGAAATTTTCTTTTTCGCCAAAAAGTAAAAAAAGGTATTGCCCCAGAAACCTAGAAAAATAAGTAAGGAATATCTGGGAAATATTTCACCATAGCCCAGGACAGAAAAAAAACTTGCTACAGTGCCGGCTAGGATCAGAAGGATACGCAGAAAATCAAAGGTCTTTGAGGGTTTTTCAAGCTCAAGATAGTCCATATTTAGCAAGCCTGTAACGAAAAGAACGGAAATTTAAGCCAAGGAGCTTGGCGGCTTCGGTTTTATTGCCTCTAGTGCGTTCAAGGGCCTGCTTAAGAAGGGAAGACTCAATGCGTGCCAGAAGGTCTTCGAGATCAAGACCTTCAGGGGGCAGCTCAATCTCAGCAGGGTCTTTTGTGCTTTTTTCTATTTTTTTGCGTGAGAGGATAAGGCTTTCTGGAAGAATTAAAGGCCCTGACTCAAGGGCAACAGAACGTTCGATAATATTTTCAAGCTCGCGCACATTCCCTGGAAAATCATATTCCATAAGGGCCTTTAAGGCGAAATCAGAGATTCCTTCAATTTTTTTACCCATTTTTTCGGAATATTTTTTAAGGAAATGCTCCACTAAAAGCGGGATGTCTTCTTTGCGTTCTCGAAGAGGGGGAAGGGTCAAGGTTATCACATTCAAACGGTAAAAAAGATCTTCGCGGAAATTTCCTGCCAAGACTTCTTTTTCTAAATCGCGATTGGTGGCAGAAATGATGCGCACGTCTATTTTTATTTCTTTGGTGGCACCAAGGGGCATGATGGATTTTTCCTGGACCACGCGCAGGAGTTTCACCTGCATCTCAAGAGGCAGCTCCCCTATCTCGTCGAGAAAAATCGTCCCCTGATGAGCCTTAAGAAAAAGACCTTCTTTGTCTTTGGTGGCTCCAGTAAAGGCCCCTGCCTTGTAACCAAAGAGCTCACTTTCAAGGAGATTCGGAGGAATACCGCCACAATTTACCACTACAAAGGATTTTTCCCTCCTGGGAGAAAGCTCATGGATAGCCCGCGCCACGAGTTCTTTCCCGGTGCCTGATTCTCCCATAATCAAAACATTTGAAGGCGCTTTGGCCACCCGGGGCAGGAGGTCGAAAATACGCTGCATGGCAGGGCTTTTGCCAATTATACCCATGAAACGGGAAACATCTTCGCGGCTGTGCCTGGCACTATCTTTTTCAAGGGCCTTGAGAATAAGTTTACGCAATTCGTCTAATTTGAACGGTTTGGCCACATAATCAAAGGCACCTTCTTGTTTGGCAGCCACCGCTGTATCAAGGGAAGCATAGGCCGTAATCATAATGACGGGAAGATAAAGCCCTTTTTCACGTAGGGCCTTAAGAAAGGAAATACCATCCATGCGAGGCATGCGAATGTCTGCCAGGATAAGATCAACTTGCTTTTTATCAAGAAAAGAAAGGGCTTCCTCGCCGTCTCCTGCCACGGCAACCTGAAAGCCCTCTTTGGTCAGGAAAATTTCAAGGAATTCCTGTAAACTCTTGTCGTCATCAACAATGAGAATCGTTGCCATCCTTAAATTTTTTTCGGCTTTTTCCGGTTATTCTTAAAGCTAACATTTGAAATTCCGTAACAACTCCCTTCATTCCTTCCCTCCTTCTTTCATTCCTTCACTCCTGGTTCTTTATGTGCTATCTTTCATATAAGAAAGAAAAATTGATCACTCGCTAAATACTTTAGTGGAGTAATTATATGGAACTTCAGGAAATCAAAGAAATATTACAAACACACGAAAATAAAATTGACAGAAACATAAGAGAGCTTGAACTTCTAAAGCAGATTTCTACCGATAACCTTATGGCTGTTCTTGAGCTCCGCAAAGGCCAGGAATTCCTCACCCGGGAATTTAAGGCCTTCAAAGATGAAATGAAGGAATTCAAAGATGAAATGAAGGAATTCAAAGATGAAATCAACAAAAAGTGGGGAGAGCTTGCTAATCGCCTTGGCACCCTTACTGAAGACATATTCGCCCCAGGCATCCCATATCTCGTTAAAAGTCTTGGTTATAAAATAAAAAAACGCATGCTCAACGTGGAATACAAAAAAGAACACCTTTATAACCAGTACGACGCTATCGTGGTAGCTGAAAATGGCGAAGAAGCCGTTTTTGTGGCTGAAGTAAAAAGTCAGCTAAGACCTGAGCACTTCGACGAATTTAAAAGAAAACTGGAAAATCTTCCCATTTATGAACCTTTTTACGAAGGAAAGATTATTCCCGTTCTTGCTGCTTTTCAGATCCCAGAGGATCTTATCTCCATTGCCAATCGTCGCAAAGTGCTCCTGGTGCGCATGGGTGGGGATTATCTGGAACTCTTAAATCCTGAAGTACTAAAATAAAGGAGAATGGGCGCAGGCCCACTCTCCTCGGTCTTTCAAAGAACTACAAACGGAAACAAAGGTTGTAAGACCTTGCAGGATCATAGGTAGTAGCCGAACCATCTCCCTGGATAGTTCCCTTACTCGGATTTCCGTCATCGTTTGAGGAATCAATAATAGCGGCAATATCTCCGGGAACATTTGTGAAACAAATCGTATGTCCAGAGAGGTTGTAATCGTTGTAATTGATATAAACCCTACCGCCAAAGGGATGAGTAGGATGCTTATTACCAGAGCCTGAAATAATTCCAGCGCATCTTAAATGTGTCCAATATCTTCCCCAGTCGGTACCGTCTTCATCATCCATGCGGCCATCACCATCGCCGTTGCGGGTATCACAATCGGGGAACCTGGTAGTTGCCTCGGGATCGTCTCCAGGAAGCACTCCGTATCTTTCCTGATAAGTGTAAATAGCCGCTACATAGCCTTTGTAGTCGTTTACCAGACGTTTTACTTTCGCGTTCGTAATAATTTCCTGGCCCTTTAAAATTCCACCCAAAATAATACCAATGATTACCAAGACAATAGCCAACTCTACCAGGGTAAAGCCTCTTGTTGCCAAACGGTCCATGACAAACAATCCTCCTTGCAATTTTTTCAACTATTTCGGTTTCTTGAGAAAAAACTTTAAGGTCTGCTCCAAAATACCGAATAAAAGACAAGAGTTTTCCCTGGAGTTGGTATGAAACAAAAACCCATTGGCCAGCTTTTAAAAGAAAAAGGCTATATCTCAGATGACCACATCAAGTTCGCTCTAAAGGAACAGGAAGCCACCAAAGAAAGGTTAGGCGAGATCCTGGTTCGCCTTGGAATTGTTACGGATTTTGAAGTAGCCGTCGTACTTGCCGAACAAAGCGGTCTTCCCTTCATGGAACTAGAAAATCTCTTGCCGGAAAAAAAGGCCTTGCTTCAAATCCCCGCCAACTTTGCCAGAGAGGCCCTGGTTTTACCATATAAAATTTCTGAAAAGTTACACATCGCCATAGCAGATCCGTTCAACGCCCGTACCCTAGAAGCGCTCAACAAAGTGGTAAAAATACCTTACGAACTATATGTAGCCCCCAAAAGCCAAATCCAAGAAACAGTTGAACGTTTTTATTATCTCCTGCAACACCCACCAGAAAAAGAAATTGCAGAACTTCTCCAAAAATTAAAAAGAAATCCCGGGTTTAATTTCGATGTAGAACAACTTTTTCGTAACATAATGGTATCAGCCATAAGTTACAAAGCTGCTGATATCCACCTTGTTCCCTCAGAGAAATCCTCACGTGTGTATTTTCGATTAGATGGAATTCTCGAACTCATGTTTGTCTTCCCAAACCAAGTTCACCCCCGGTTAATCAGTGCGATAAAAGTAAAGGCCGAAATGGATATTGCCGAACAACGCCTGCCTCAAGATGGCAAAATGCGTTTTGAATTTCTGGGTGAAGAATTTGACCTGAGAATTTCTACGGTGCGCGGCGTTTTTGGCGAAAATATGGTCATCCGTCTGCTCCCAGTAAAAGCCTCAGTGCGTCATCTCACAAGCCTTGGATTTGACCAGGAAGAAGTAAATGCCCTTGAAGAACTTTTTAAAAAACCCTATGGCATGATCTTAGTAACCGGCCCCACAGGAAGCGGAAAAACCACCACCCTATATGCGGCTCTCCGCCTCATAGATGTCCTTCATAAAAACGTGGTAACTGCCGAAGACCCGGTGGAATATAGCTTTCCCCTTATCAGGCAAACCCAAATCAACGAAGACATTGGCTACACTTTTGCAGCAGCCATAAGGCATTTTTTGCGCCAGGATCCAGACGTAATCCTTATCGGAGAGATACGCGATGAAGAAACCGCCACTATGGCGGTTCGCGCTGCTTTAACAGGGCATCTTTTTCTGTCCACCTTACATACTAATGATACGATCTCAGCTATTGAACGCTTAAGGGATCTTAAACTTTCTGATTCTCTCATTGCAGGAGCACTAATTGGCATTACAGCCCAAAGGCTTTTGCGCAAAAATTGTCCTTATTGTCTCGAAGAATACAAACCTGAACACGAGATTCTCGAGCGTTACCAACTTCCTGCAGATGCAGTTTACCTGCGCGGCATAGGGTGTGAAAACTGCCGTGATACAGGATTTCTCGGACGTACGGCAGTAACCGAAATCCTCATACTTTCCGATGAAGTTAGAGAAATGATTGCCCAAGGAAAACCTGCTACTGAGATCGCAACTTTTGCCAGAAAAAAGGGTTTTAAAACGCTTTGGGACTCAGCCCGCAAGCGCATACTTGCTGGCGAAGTTGCTTTAGAAGAAGCCATAAGGGTGCTTGGCTAATGCCTGAATTTACATACGAGGCCTTTGATCCCAGAACAGGAAAACACATAAAAGAAAGCGCTGAGTTTTCATCTGTTTTAGAACTTTTTCAACGTCTCCAGGACAGAGGAATAATCCTCATTAAGTATAAACAAAAAAGAAGCTGGGGCTTACGGGGTTTATCCTTTTCAAGAGTTAGCAGACGTGAACTTGCAGAGTTCTGCCGTAATCTTGCTTTTATGTTGCGGGGCGGAGTTCCGATTTTACACGCCTTAGCAGACCTAGAAAAAGCTACTGAAAACAAATCCCTAGCAAAAGCTATTCGCAAACTTAGATCATACGTGGAAGAAGGGCGGAGTTTTTCAGAAGGCTTAGAAACAACAGAAAATGTGTTTAGCCCCATAGTGAAAGCGTTAACCCTTGTGGGAGAAGAAAGTGGCAAACTTCCTGAAACACTTGAAGCAGCATCGGAGCATCTTCTGCGGGTTGACGAGATTATTTCAAATACCAAACGAGCTTTAATTTATCCGACTTTTGTCTTTATTTCTATGACAGCCGCGCTTGCTTTTTGGATATTTTTTGTTTTGCCCCGCATCCTTAGCCTTTTCCAAGAAATGAATACCGAATTACCTCTGGCTACCAAGGTACTTATAAAAATTGTGTCATTTTCTGCGGCTAACTGGCCCTATTTTTCCTTACCTCCCTTATTAATAGCTTTGGGGACCATTCTTGTAATCAAAAACGAGAAATGTAAATTTTTTTGGGAAAAATTTTCGCTAAAAATTCCCCTTTTAAAAAAGATTAAACGCTACTCTTTACTTGCTTTCTTTTTTGAATACATCGCTCTCTTATTGTATTCCGGGATAAGCCTGATGCGTTCCCTTGAAATTATGCAAAAGAGCTTTAAAAGCCCTTATTTTTTCCAAATCCTTGAACTGATCAAAAAACGTATTGAGGAAGGATATTCATTTACTCGGGCTTGTGAGGTTTCGTCATTTTTCTCTCACCTAGAGCTTCGCATGATAAAAGTGGGGGAAGAAACAGGCAACTTGGTTGAACAATTGCGCTACCTTGCCGATTACTATTACCAAGGGCTTGAGCACTTGGTAACAGCCCTTTCAAAAATAATAGAACCAATGCTCATAATTATAGCAGGGCTTATGTTCCTAATTATAGCCCTAGCACTTATAGGGCCGATTTATGATCTGGTATCACAAATAGGGGCGGGATAAATGACAAAAGTACCTGATTATCTGGAAATTTTTGGCCTAAAAGACCATCCTTTCCGCCTCACCCCTGATACCGATTATTTTTTTCCTTCAGAAACACATGTTAAAACGTTTGAAATAATTAAATATGGTCTTTTACGAGGAGAAGGCTTCATAAGCTTAACCGGAGAACCAGGAACCGGAAAAACACTTTTGCTCCGTCTTCTTTTAAATGAATTACCCAAAGAAAAAGAAATCGCAATCATTCTATCCCCGACGCTTTCTCCTATAGATTTGCTAAGAGCCATTCTTGAAGACTTAGAAATCCCTTTTTCAACCGTAGACAGTAAGGAACAGCTATTAAGACGTTTCAGGGATTATCTCATTAATATAAGCCATGAAGGAAAAACCCTTATACTAGTAATAGACGAAGCCCAAAACTTACCATCAGAAAGTCTAGAAGAGTTACGTTTGCTTTCCAACCTGGAAACTGAAAAGAAAAAATTGGTTCAAATACTACTAGTAGGTCAGCCTTTACTTGAAGAAAAGCTTAAAAGACCCGAATTGTCACAACTACTTCAACGCATAACGATTAACGAATGTTTATCCTCTCTTTCGCGGGAAGAGACTCTAGATTACATACTTTTTCGATGGGAAAAGGCCGGAGGCTCAAACCTTGAGATTTCATATACCGCACGAAAACTTCTTTATCAACATAGTAAAGGAATTCCACGCTCAATTAATAAAATTATGGACAGAGCGATACTTTTCGCTGCCGCAAAAAATACTAACAAAATAGACAAAGAAATTGTAGTTGACGCTTTAGAAAGTCTAAAAATAGGAGATTTTTACACTAAATATCACTTATTTTTACCTCTTATTTTTTCTACACTACTAATAATTCTTGGAATATTTTGGTGGCTCAGATGAGAAAAATTTTAGTCATAAAGAAAGACAAAGAGACAATAAAAGGAATAACTTTTAAAAAGGCAAGAACTATTTTTAATGTGCAAGAGCCACCACGATTTTTTCGCAAACAAGAACTAAAAAGCAAAAGATTCATATTAGTTTCTGAATTTCCAGAGCTTCACTTCTCTACCGAAAATATTGTTAAGTCTCCAGAAGAAATAATTGAACTACAGCTAAGAGAGAAACCTAGAGAACTTGGACTTTTTGAAACTACACCAGCTATTTCATTTCGAATAGAAGAAGGACTTGGCCCACAGATAGAAGTAAGTTTTTGCGCGGTAAATTATAGTTCAATTAAACAATTAATAAGAGAAGTTAGCGATATTGAAGCTCGTTTACAAGGGCTTTATCCTGAGCAACTCGCTATTGCTTTTTTAACTCTAAAAGAAACAGATGAAAATACATTGAGTGTTTACATATCTCAAGATAAGATCTATATTTCCTTAACAGGGGGAAACAGGTTATACTTTTTACGTACCTTAGAAGTTAATCCTTTATTTGGTCCGACTTCCTCCCAAATAGAAGAAGCATTATTAGCAGCTATCGACTTTGGGGAACGACTTCTCAATATAAATATAAAAGGAATTATTTCTTATGGTCCCAAACGTGAACTGTTACCAAATACAAGTTTAACAGCAATAGTTCCTTCTTTTTCTTTTATAAAAGGCATAGAAAAAGACCAAATTCTCGATGAACCAGAATTATTTGGAGCTTTATTTGTTCCTGAAGATTTTAGTCTTCTACCAAGAGATTATCGAAAATTTTTATGGCATTTAAATGCAGCAAGGAAATTAGGTTTTATTTTTTTGTTTATTTCATTAATAAATTATGGAATATGGTTTTTTCTTTCCCCTAAAAATAAAGAATTAGAAAGAGAAATATCCTATTTACAGAAAAAATCAGAAGAATTGACAACGCAATTAAATAATATATTGACTCCAGAAGAAAAACAAATTGTAAAAACTTACATTGAGACTAAATCCAAGTTTGACAAGACATTTCGTTTAGATGTTTTTTTGTATTGGCTAAATGAAATAACACCTCCTGATCTCATTATCAGAGACCTAGCAGGAGGAGAAGCTGTAAACAAAAAATTATCTGAAAAAACCACGAAAGAATACGCTCAAGAAAGCCCCTTTCCTATTTTCCTTGAAGTGGAAAGTCTAGGAAGTTTAAAAAAAGTTCAAAAAAGCTTCGATATTTTTTTGGAAGGACTACAAGAGAAAATTTCAATTAAAAAAAATTTATTCTCTTACGATGATAAAAATAAAAAAGGGATTCTAAAAATCTATGGAGAATTTAAACCTTAGTAAAAATGGTTTCACCATGGTGGAATTAGCGATCGTACTAGTAGTGCTTGGCTTATTACTAGGCATAGGGGTAACTCTAATAGGGCCGTTAATTAAAACGAGCAAAATACGTGAAACGAAAAAAATTATGGAAGAAATAGTCTATACCATAAGGGGCTATGCTTTAACCACGGGAACTTTACCTAGTCCTGTTACGATTTGTGATGCATCAATTATGCCCAAAAATATATTTGGAAAAACAAAAGATTCATGGAGAAAAGAAATAAGGTATCTAAAAGCAACTTTAGACGGAAATGAAATATGCAACTCTACAACTACTAATCTAAAAATATATTTTTGCAAAGACTGCCAATGCTTAAATTATGAAGAAAAAGCAAATATTGCTTTTTTGTTAGTAAGTGGGGGACCAAACTACAATATTCAGACAGGGTTAGATGCAAATATAGTCAAAATTTATCCCCAATATCAGCAATGTCAAGTAGACAATTATGAATGCAACAATCCAGATTATGCATATAAAGATCCACAAAGACAAGAAGAATACGACGACATTGTAGAATATTGGAAATTAGAAACTCTGAAAGGTGCTGTGTGCGGAACACTGTAGAAGCAAAGACAGTATAAACAACATGGACACCATAAAGAAGGACACAAGGAACAATATCGAGAACAAAGCGGAAATAAATAGGTAGTATGAAAAAAATAATAATCCATAAAAGAGAAATAGCAGGAATAGTTATTAGTTGCCTGGTATTACTATTGAGTACATACTTAGTTATCAATAATATTTATAAAAATTTTAATACAACACAATACCATTCAACATTAATAGAAGAAGAGAAACACTTAACAAAAGAATTAAAATCGCTTAAAAAAATAAAAGAGATGAATATAAAAAGACCAAAAGAAATCGATTTTAAAATAAACATAACGACACAAGATTTAAATGAACAACTATCTTACCTATACAATGAAAAAACATTTACGTTTGTAAAAAGCTTTGAACTTAAAAAAAATAAAAAAATAAATATAAAGGGCAGAAAAATTGTTTTTTAAAGATAGAAAAGAAATAATTATCATATGGCTACCATATATAATTACAACGATACTAATAAGCTCATACTTGATAAAAATTTTACAAAAAAGCCCTTTTATTCCAAAAATTCGTAACGAAGAATTCATCTACCTTAAATGGAAAAAAGAAAGTAGACAGAAAAAATACCAGAAAGCGGGTAATATCTCTTTTCTAAAGAAAGAAATAGAAGAAAAAAAGGGACCACAATTAGAAAAAACATTTACTCTAACTACTATAATATCAGTAAAAAAACAGAAAGCATGCATAATAAACGGAAAAATTTACTATGAAGGATACAAATTAACAAACAACATAAAAATTTTTAAAATAAAAAACAAAAGTGTAATCTTAAAAGTAAAAAATAAATATATAGAGGTAAAACTCGGTGAAACAATTAAAATTTAGCAAAATAATCCTTTTAATCATAATTATAGGCTTTATCACTTCATGCGGATCAACCCACCAGCCTAAAGTGGAAGAAAAAATTCACAACAATTACATCTTAATTCCTGACAGGAAAATTAATAAACAAAAGACAACAAAAAGGAATAATAAAACAGAAATTCCACAAATTTCCTTCAAGAATCTTTCTCCTTTAGATACAGAAAAAATTAATATATCAGTAGAAAACGAAAATTACAAAAAACTTTTATTAGCGATAGCCAAAATTGCAGGATTAAACTTAATAATAACAGATGATGTTGTAAAAGAACTACCACCTGAAAGAAAAAATATAACAGTAGAACTTCAAAATATAACACTAAGACAAGCACTAAACATAATAACCGACTTACTAGGAGTAGCATATTATATAAAAAACGGAATAATCTTCATTTCACTATATGAAGAAAAAATATTTGATTTAAATTTTTTGACAGGTTTGAGGGGAGCAAGCTTTGAATTGGGAGGAGACGTACTTGGCAATACCGGAGGAAACAATCAAGGGAAAGAAAATAATATAATAAGTCCACTAAAAGGCAAAATAGAAATAAAAGGTGATTTAAATGCGAAAAATACAGATATTTACACAACAATAGAAGAAAATATCAAAAAACTATTATCAGACAAAGGAATTTTTACTATAAATAGGTATACTGGAACAATATATGTAAGAGATAAAGTACAAAATATTCGCCGAATTACAAAGTTAATAAACAAAATAAAACAAAAATATAACAAACAAGTTCTGATAGAAGCTAAAATTATTGAGGTAAATCTTGAAAAGACATTTCAATATGGCATTAACTGGCAAGTCATTTTAAACAATAATTTAAAAGACACTCTACATCTAACAAGTAGCACAAGCTTTTTGTGGCAAGACAGCAAAAGTTTAGTCTTAAATTTAAGAGGAACACCTTATTTTGATTCTATAATCCAAGCTATTGCCCAATACGGAACAATTAAAATTGTTTCTAATCCTCGAATCAGAATCTTAAATGGACAACCAGCAATAATTGGAATAGGAAAATCAATTTCATATATTAAGGAAATAGATAGACAAACAACAGCTTATGACGGTGTAACTACAGTAGAAACAACAGTGGATACAAGCGCAGTATTTGATGGATTACTATTTAAAGTAACTCCACATATTAGTGATAATAACGAAATAACATTAAACATTGTCCCAATAAAAAGTGACGTCATAAAACTAAAAACATCAAAAATCGATAATTATGAAATAACATTACCAGACGTTAACTTAAGAGAAACAAGTACGGTCATAAATGCAAAAGATAATGACATGATCGTTATAAGTGGACTCATAATGGACAAGAACAGCGATCAAAAAACATACGTGCCTGGCATATCAAAAATACCACTTATCGGGGATCTATTTAAAGCAAAAGAAGAGTCCAGATCAAAAGTAGAACTTGTTATCTTGATGAAAGCGTCAATAATAAAATAGTAAAATGAGCAAATTATTTGAAGCCATCAAAAAATTGGAGAACAATAATAAAAAAATAGAAAGCAATATAAATAAAAGAAAAGAACAAAGAAGAAAAAAAATTTATCCAGTAATAACATGCATATCTATAATGCTTGGAATTATAAGTATTTTATTAGCAAACAAAGCATATAATCAGAAAAACTCAACCATAACCAGAACTCAACACCAGAGAACCACAGAAAAAACAAACCTATTAGCAAAAGAAAAATCAAAGACAGAAAGCCATAAAAAAATAATAAAGAAAGATATCGCTAGTACGGCAAAAAAGAAAAAGACAGCCTCAAAAAACAACATAAATACAAGTAAAGTCAAAGAAACTAAAACAAGAAAGAAAAAGGATACCATTAAAAACAACAAGAAATTAACCACAAAAAACAAAACTAATAAAACATTATTACAAAATTCAAACCATAATACAGCACAAGCACCACTAATGAAGGACTACAGAGAGGAAGTATATGATCATCACAATCAAGACAATCTGCATTATATTAAACCGGCAAAAGAAGTTCATACGGAAAACTATAAGACTTTATTAGCTTTAGCAGAAGAAAAAAGGAAAGATAAACAATTTAAAGAAGCCTTATATTTCTACCAAAAAGCTTTATCAGAACCAAACCTACCTCATGAAATAAAGGCTGACATATTGAATAACGTAGGGGCTATATATTTAATCAATAGCAACTATAAAAAAGCTTGCAAAGTTTTAGAAGAAGCATCTAGAATTAAAAACGATGATATTATCGCTAAAAATTTAGTTGTGTGCTATTTAAACCTCAAAAACTATAGAAAAGCCTGTAGCATTATCTCTCATATGATACAGAAAAATCCACACAATAAAAATTGGCAAGAGTTTCAAAAAGGATTTTGCCAATAAAGCTAGCTTTCTTTAAGTTTTTTCTTATAAATAGCATCTAAGATACCATTTACAAAAGCTGCGGATTCGTCTGTGCCAAAGGCCTTTGCAAGTTCGATGGCTTCGTTTATTGACACTTTAGGCGGGATATCCTCTCTGAAGAGTAATTCATAGGTGGCCAAACGGAGAATATTCCTATCAATAGCGGACATACGTGATAGCTTCCAGTGTTTGGAAAATTCTTCGATGGTTTGGTCTATTTGTTTTTGATGCTGGGCTACCCCATCGACTAATTCTCTTGCAAACTCAAGGACTTTGCGCGAAGGATTAAAATAGCCTTCATAGGTTGCAAAAGCCTCTTTAAAGGGCACTCCGGCTACATCGGCCTGATAAAGAATCTGAACCGCTATTTCGCGTGCTTTTCTTCGTACACCCATTAGAGTTTGCGCAAAAGATTAGCCATCTCAAGAGCCACCATAGCGGCATCAAAGCCCTTGTTTCCGGCTTTGGTCCCGGCTCTCTCAATGGCCTGTTCGATATTGTCCGTGGTTAACACACCAAAGGCAATAGGAGTCTCGGTTTCAAGCATAACCTGGGCTATACCTTTGCTGGCTTCTGCTGCCACATAATCAAAATGAGGCGTTGCCCCCCGAATAATAACTCCCAAACAAATGATGGCGTCATACTTGCGCGAAGAAGCAAGCTTTTTGGCCACTAACGGAATTTCAAAAGAACCTGGCACCCAGACCACATCAACACCTTCTTTAGAAACTCCATGACGAGAAAGGGCATCTAAAGCCCCTTCAAGCAACTTTTTACTGATAAGACTATTGAAACGTCCTACGATAATCCCAAATTTTAAGCCTTCCCCTTTGAATTCACCCTCTAGAACGCGATATTCCATATTGCCTCCGTTATGCTTTGTTAGTTTGAAAGATCGTCAATAGATGTCCCATTTTTTCACATTTACACTTAAGGTAACGATAGTTTTCATCATGGGGTTTTATTTCTATAGGCACTCTTTCCACGATTTCAAGGCCATAGCCTGCAAGACCGACTATTTTTTTGGGGTTATTAGTCATGAGGCGCATTTTTTTCACCCCAAGATCCCTCAAAATCTGAGCCCCAATGCCATAATCCCTTAAATCTGGTTTAAATCCCAAGGCCTCATTAGCCTCAACAGTGTCTTTTCCTTGGTCCTGGAGCACATACGCCTTGAGTTTGTTAAGAAGCCCTATGCCTCTTCCTTCCTGACGAAGGTAAAGCAAAACGCCCTTCCCTTCTTCTGAAATCATTTCAAGTGCCCGTACTAACTGGGGGCCACAATCACAACGCAAGGAACCAAAAACGTCTCCTGTAAGACACTCTGAGTGAACCCGCACTAGCAAAGGCTCATCTGTAACCTCTCCCATCACCAGCGCCACGTGGGTAAAGGGGTCAATAAGATTCGTATAAGCAATGAGCCTGAACTCGCCCCACGGGGTAGGAAGCCTTGTTTCTACCTCCCGCTTGACTAGGCACTCGTTACGCAAGCGATAGGCAATTAAATCTTTGATCGTGACGATTTTTAAACCATGCTCTTCGGAAAACTTTTCAAGGTCAGGCATACGGGCCATGCTTCCGTCGTCATTCATGATCTCGCAAATCACCCCTGCAGGGCGCAGGCCCGCAAGGCGTGCTAAATCCACCGAAGCCTCGGTATGCCCTGCCCTTACTAGAACGCCCCCTTCCCGGGCAATAATGGGAAAAATGTGCCCGGGGGTTACGATGTCTTCTGGGCCACTTTTAGGATCAATTGCGACTTTTATGGTATGAGCGCGATCATAAGCCGAAATCCCTGTGGTTACGCCGTAACGGGCTTCGATAGACACTGTAAAAGCGGTATCGAATTTTGTGCCATGACGACGCGGCTGAAGTTGCAACTTAAGCCTTTCGGCATCTTCTTGGGTAAGGGTTAAGCAAATTAGCCCGCGGCCATACTTGGCCATAAAGTTTATGGCCTCAGGAGTAATTTTTTCCGCAGCCATGACGAGATCACCTTCGTTTTCGCGATCCTCGTCATCGGTAACAATTATCATTTTTCCGGCACGGATATCTTCTAATGCCTCTTCGATGGTGGCTATAGGCATAAAAAAACCTCCTGAAAATTCTTCTGCTCATTATAATGCCTTGCGCTGAGACTCCAAGGAACTTTTCCTGGCCTTTTTAACATTTAATCCCTCTGAGACGAAAAGAAATAAAGAATAGTAATTCAGGAGGATTTTTATGAGAAAGCTTGTTTGGTTATGGCTGGGGCTTTTAGTGTGTTTTTCCGGAAATGCCTGGGGTGAAATCTTGATCGGGGCGTCAAACGCCCAAAGCGGGCCGGCCAAGTTCTTGGGAAAGGAATACAGCAAAGGATTCCAAACTTATTTTCAGTATGTAAACGAAAACGGAGGAATAGGCGGCCAAAAAATAAAATTTTTGGTGCGTGACGACGGCTATGAGCCAGACGCCGCCATAACCAATACCAAACTTTTAATAAACCAGGACAAGGTTTTATTTCTTGCTGGATACGTAGGCACTCCCACCTCAAAGGCAGTAGTCCCTATTATCGAAAGGGAAAAAATTCCCTTCTTTTTCCCTTTTACAGGCGCTGAATTTTTAAGAAATCCCGTAAAGCGCCATGTATTTAACCTTCGTGCCTCTTACTACATGGAAACAGAAGCCATGGTCCATTATTTAGTTGACAAACTTGGGCTCAAAAAAATAGCCATTTTTTACCAGGACGACTCCTTTGGAAGGGCTGGCCTTGCAGGCCTAAAGATTGCTATGGAAAAACGGGGCCTTTCCATTTTCGGAGAGGCTACCTACCCCCGCAACACTCTCGCTGTTAAAAAAGCAGCATACCAAATGAGTCTCCTAAAACCAGAAGCCATTGTTTTGATTGGAGCTTACAAACCGTGTGCTGCTTTTATAAAGGCTGCCAAAAAATTCGGATTAAAAAATGCTAAATTCATCAATATTTCCTTTGTAGGAAGTAAAGCCCTTGCCAGAGAACTAGGAAAGGAAGGAGATGGTGTCCTGATTACGCAGGTTGTTCCTTTCCCATGGGATGCTTCTATCCCCGCGGTAGCGGAATATCAACGCATCATGGAACGTTATCATCCAGACTTTGAACCGGGCTTCGTAAGTCTTGAAGGATTTTTAGCAGCAAAGACCTTGGTAGCAATACTCAAAAAAGCAAGCGAAGAAGGCCCTCTTACTCGTGAAAGTATAATTCGCGCCGCAGAAAGCTTAAAAGGTTTTGATCCAGGGCTTAATGACAAAATAACATTTTCGCCTACTGATCATCAGGGATTTGAAAAGGTCTATATTACAGAAATCAAAAACGGAAAATTCAAACCTGTTAGTTTATAGGAGGTAGTAAAAATGAAAAGCATTATAGGTAAATTAGGAATTTTAAAAACTCTTTGCATATTTTTCTTAATTACAATTTTATCATTTACCATAGTTGGTCTAGTATCTTACAAAGGAATGAAGCTAGGCATAACAGGATTTCATTCTGTTGCGACACTAATTAGCGATGAAGACGAAAAAACATCGCCAATCTATACTGCTCAAAAGATTCAAGCATTAAAAGCAATCTCTGAACAAATAGCAAATGCTAAAAGCGAACAACAAATAAATATCAATTTACAAAAAGCCGAAAAATTATTAAAAGACTTAGAAAACTTATTACCAAAGGAAGCTATACAAGCAACAAAACAAAGACTTATTAATCTAGCCCGTCTTAAAACAGAACTCATAAAAGAACAAAACAACTGGAAAGATCAAAACAGAAAAACAACTCTTATTTTTGCAAAATTAAGGAAAGCCCTCCTAGAAACAATAGATGACATCGAAACAAAAATGTTAATAGAAAACCAAAAAGTGATAAACAACAGAAACCAAAACCAAACAACAATAGCCATACAAAAAATACTAAACGAAGACTATCCGACTATTTCCAATTTAAAAGAATTACAAAACGCCTGTGCAACGCTGATGACAATCATCCCCCAAATTACCACAATAGAAGATAAAGACTACCTGACACCAAGGATAAGCCAGGTAAATGCCTTAGAACAAAAAATAAACAAGATACTTATAAAACTATCCAGGGAAGACATCGCAACAATAAATCAAATCAAAGAAAACAGCAAAAAACTGGTAAGAGAAACCAAGAAAACAATAGAAACAAAAAGAAAAATTATTGAGCTTAAAAAGGCAAAAAATTTAGCCTCAAAAAACCTAAAAACGTCAGAAAAACTATTGGAATCTGAAATACAGAACATATTAAGCCAGATGAACAAAAAAATCAACCATCAGGCAAAATCCTTAGAAGAAAAAATGAATTCCTACCTAAATATTATAATAAGCATAATAGCCATATGCTTTGTTTTTAGCTTATCAACCTGCCGATTCCTCAACCACTTCATAAAAGAGAAATTTCTTACACTAAACAAAAGTATTGAAAACATTGCTAAAGGAAACTTATCTATTGACAACATCTCACAAACCAATGATAAAGACGAAATAAGTCAAATTCAAAACCTACTTAGAGAAGCCATTACCAAAGTAAATGACATGATTTTAAAGACAAAAGAAGCATCAGAAAAACTCATGAAAAACGCCAGTAAAATGGAAAAGGTAGCAGACGAAATGGCATCTTCTGCAGGTGAAGCAGAAACAAGCTCGACAAAAATATACAAGCTTGCCGAACAGGCTAAAGAATTTGTCAAGCAAATGGCTATTTCTATAGAAGAAATTACTACAGCTATAAATGAAATTTCTAAAAACACATCAAATTCCACCCAAATAGCTCAAGAAGCACGAGAAAAACTAGAACATGCCTCTAGTATTTCAAAACATTTAGTAGAGGCCTCAGAAAAAATTGGAGAAGTTAGCAAATTGATAGGCACTATTGCAGATCAGACGAATCTACTAGCATTAAACGCATCTATAGAGGCTGCTAGAGCAGGAGAAGCAGGCAAAGGCTTCGCCGTAGTAGCAAATGAGGTCAAAGAATTGGCCAAACAGACAGGAGATTCAGTAGAAGAAATAGACCGCATTGTATATGAATTACAAAACCACGTCAAAATGGTCTCTGAGGCCATTGAAAACACCAGAGAAACCATGGACCAGATAGTAGAAGCGGCAGCCTCAGTGGCCGCAAGTATTGAAGAGCAAACCGCAACAGTTGCGGAAATAAGTGATCAAGCCCAGCGCACCAGAGAAGAAACAGACGAAATTGCTAACTTAGCAGAAAAAATGCATAAAATCTCAGAAAAAACTGCCAATAACGCCCATGAAGTCCAGCAGACATCACATTCTTTGAAAAAAGTGGCAGCTACACTTGAGGCATCTCTTAAAAAATTCAAACTTTAAGCAGATTCGTACATATTTCGAGAGCTTTGCAAAAACTCGTTACAGGCTCCGTTCCTATTTTTTAGAACGAAAAATAGGAACGGAGCCCCTTGACCTTAAAAAATCTTCCACCAAATTTTCATTTTATGATAAAAGATATTTATTAACGGGCATTAAAAGCCCGACCGATCCCTGTTCCCTTTTTTTCGAAACTAACAAATGGGAACGGATGCAGGAAGGAATGTTGACTAAAAAATGCTCCTGTTAATAAATTGCTTTGAGGGGTAACCCCTTTGCATGAACCTTACGAAGTAGATGTAGTTATAGTTGGCGGTGGGAAGGGTTGCCGAGAACTATTATCCTTGTTGGAAGAATATGAACCCAAGCACTTGCACCTCAACATATTGGGAGTTGCCGATATAAATCCCAAAGCTCCTGGATTTTTATACGCTAAAAGAAAAGGCTATTTTGTAACCACTGATTACAAAGAATTTTTTAAAAAATTTCCCCACATTGATCTCATAATTGAACTTACGGGCTCTGATGAAGTTTTAGAAGAAATATACCGCACCAAACCTAAAAACACCAAAGTAATAGATCATTTAGGCGCTAAACTATTCTGGGAAGTTATAACAATACTTAGAGAAAAAAACTTATATGAAAGAAGATTACAACAACTAGAAGGAATAAAACTAAACATTGATATTATCGCACATTTAGCCCACGAAATCAGAAATCCTCTTCTTGTTATTGGAGGACTATGCCGCAAAATTGGAAAAATTGAAAACTTACCACCTAAAGTACATACATATTTAAATGCCATTATCCATGAAGTAGAAAGACTGGAAAAATTCATGGCAAGGCTTACATTTGTTTGCAAACCATTACAATTAAAACTAAAATTATGTAATATCAATAAATTGATTAAAGAAATAGCTGAAGAATTTGAAAGACATCTCCCTGATAACATTTCGTTAGTAGTCAACTTAGAACCTGATATACCGGAAATGTTTCTTGATGAAGAATTACTCAAGCAAGCGATTAAAGAAGTCCTTGAAAATGCAAAAGAAGCAATGAAAGAAAAAGAAGGAAAAATTTATTTAGAGACAAAGCTATGTTATGACACTATTGCCGTGGTAATTAGAGATGAAGGCGTTGGAATGCCAAAGGATATCCTTGAAAAAGCCACTCTTCCTTTCTTTACTACCAAACCAGGAGGAACTGGGTTCGGGCTTTTTTATGCCCAAAAAGTAGTCGAAGCCCACGGAGGCCAATTACATCTTTTCAGTTCTCCTGGAAGGGGGACCACGGTGGCTATGGAACTCCCAATTAAAATGTTCTATCCCATCCCACCAGTATAAACCTTTGCCAAATTGCCGAAATCAGTATTGCAAAACACAAACGCTTGGATCCGTTCCTATTTTTCGTTTCGAAAAAAGGGAACGGATCCCTTGGTCTCAGTATAGCTCTATCAAGAAGACAGCGTACCGGAGCATCCACAGGTCGATGATACGGATCCTTCGCCTTAGGCTCAGGATGACAACTTACCCCTGTCTGACACTTCCTTGCCTGCCCCGTAATTATTTCTAAAAAAATATCCTGTTTAAAACCCCACGTCTTCAAAGGGACGACGGCGCAGGCGGTGAGGAAGCGCAATAGCCTCAGCCACTTTCAGGTCTTCTTCGGTTACCTCATCGCGCCCACAAAAGGCAGCGTGGGCCCGGGCTGCTTTGATAACGGTCAGGTCCCCGCGATGGCCATCAATACCTAGCGTAATGAGGCGTTTGGCCACTTCATAAAGCATTTCATCGGGAAGGGATATGTCTTTTAAGCGCTCTTTGGCCTTAACTATACGCTCGGCAAGGGCCTGGTTTTCCGCGGCAAATTCACGCTGAAAGGCCTCGGGATCATTTTCAAAGGCCATGCGACGCTCTATAATGCGCACGCGCTCTTTCGGGTCTTTCAAACCCTCTACCTGTACGCAAAGGCCAAAGCGGTCAAGGAGCTGAGGGCGAAGTTCGCCCTCTTCAGGGTTCATAGTACCCACCAGCACAAAGCGAGCCGGGTGCGTAAAGCTTATGCCCTCGCGCTCCACATAGTTTACCCCCATGGCGGCAACGTCTAACAGGAGGTCCACCAGGTGGTCCTCAAGGAGATTTACTTCGTCCACGTAAAGGATACCGCGGTGGGCAGCCGCCAGGATGCCGGGCTCAAAGTGTTTTTCCCCGGTTTTCAAGGCTCGTTCAATGTCGATGGTGCCTACCAAGCGGTCTTCGGTAGCGGAAAGGGGAAGGTCCACCACCCGCACCTTGCGACGAATTTTGGGAAGGCTGCCTTCTTCTTTAAAGCGTCTCTGGCACTCAGGACACCATTCCTCAGGTTGGGAAGGATCGCAGGAAAAAGGACACCCCTCAACCACTTCTATTTCAGGGAGGATGTCCGCCAGGGAGCGCACGATGGTTGATTTGCCTGTCCCCTTTTCACCACGAATAAGTACTCCCCCAAGCGAGGGATCGATGATATTCAAGATGAGGGCAAGTTTCATCTCATCCTGCCCCACAATAGCGGCAAAGGGATATACAAAGCGTTTCATCTAAAACCTCCTTGATTATTAATGGGAGCATGTTTTAGTCGATAATGCTTTCTGGGATTCGTTCCTATTTTTTCGAAACGAAAAATAGGAACGGATCCCCAACGATGTCTGGCGTTGTATGCCCGCGCGATCTCGCCCCACACCCGTCATCATGAGGTGGCGTAGTCGCCGTGGCGATCTCAGGAACCCTCTAGAACTTCTACAACCTCTAGAACCTCTACCTCTTACCGATCACCGATCACTGCTCACTGATAGCTGACCACCCTTAGCCCTTCGCTTTCACCTTTAGCCTTTCACCTTTAGCCTTAGCCCTTCGCCTTTTACCTTTCGGCCCCTCTACAACCTCTCCAACTTATAGATCACAACAAATTAAAGATAAAGGTCACCTGTCTTGTGCTCCAGCAATAGTGTGGCTACGGGCAATTTCGACTAAGCGTTCAGCCCTTAAGGCCTCTGGAGTGAAGTATCTCGCCCCCAAAATTCGGGCAAGTTCCTTGGCCATCTCGAGGCGCACAAGGCCTGTCTCTGTATCCACCATGATAAAATTAACTTCAGGGAACAACTCCTTAAGCCTCCGGGCGAAAGCGTTTATCTCTTCCTGAGGCTTTCCGTGCCCAAAAGAGACGTTTCCGCGCCCATCTGTGATGAAAAGAACGCTCACCGCAAGCGCAGGATCCCTGCGCAGGGTGTTCTGCAAAAAGTTAGCGGTAAAGTACAGGGCATGAGGCAAGGGGGTTGAACCCCCGACAGGGAGATCCCGCAAAAGCTTTCCCGCAAGCTCCACAGAGCCTGTGGGCGGAAGCACAAGCCTTGCCTCTTTTCCGCGAAAGACAATCATGGCCACCCGGTCTCGTTTCTGGTAGGCGTTAAGAAGAAGACTCATGATAGCGCCTTTGGTCTCCCGCATGCGGGCCTCAGCAGCCATAGAACCCGAGGCATCAACACAAAAGACAAGGAGCCGCCCCCTGGGGGCCTTGCGCAGTTTTTCACGCAGATCATCGGTCTTGATCACAAGCCGCTCGCCAGCCCCTACCCCTCGCAGGGCCTGAAAAGGTGCTGCGGCCTTAAGGGTGGCCAAAAGGGCTATGTCCTTTACCGGGCCTTTGGGGACAACCGCCCGCACAAAACGCCCCCGCTGACCCAAACCCTTTGTTCTCTTGCCTGAAACAATGTTTTTTGACCGAGTACGTATTTTCTCTTCAAGGGGTCTTACGGCAAAGATCTCCCCGATCTCGTGGACCTCATCTTTTCCGTCCTGAGGGGTTAGCTCCTGCGGAGGGCCTTTTTCTTCTTTCGTCTGGTCTCCGCGTAGGTCTTCTGGCTCTTTTTGCGGCCTGGGCGGTTCAGAATGCTTGTGATTTCCTTGCCTTTCAGGCTTATTTTGCTTTTTTGGTTGGGTCTGAGGTTGGTCCTTAGGTTCTTTTTCCTTGGGCTTGGCCTTTTTAGGGACTTCCCGCCGGCGATGGCGTAACACCATCTCGGCCACGACCTCAAGGTCTTCCACAGCTACCTCTCTGCGATTTGAGAGCGCGGCATGGGCGCGCGCTGCCGCGGCAAGCACAAGCTCTGCCCGGTGGCCCGCTACATTGGCCTCTTTTACCAGTTCGGCAATCAGTACCTTAATTTTCCCTGGGAGGGCTACCTGGGGATAGAGTTCTTTGGCCTGAATTATTTCTTCCCTGACGGCCTTTTCCTGGTCTTCGTAGGAGGCGCAAAAGGCCTTGGGGTCTTTTTCATAAGCCAGGCGCCGTTTGATTATTTCGGCCCGCAGAAGAGGGTCTTCTTCGTGGGTAACCAGGACACAAAGACCAAAGCGGTCGAGAAACTGCGGGCGCAGGGAGCCCTCTTCCGGGTTCATGGAACCAATGAGGACAAATGATGCGCTCTCGCGCAAAGAAAACCCCTCTCTTTCCACGATTATTTCTCCAGACTCAGCCACGTCAAGGAGCGCGGCTACCAGGTGATCAGCAAGGAGATTTACCTCATCGATATAAACCACCCCACCTTGGGCCCGAGAAATAAGCCCAGGCTGAAAAAAGGGCCTCCCCTGCGCCAAGGTCTTTTCGAGATCAATCGTACCAAAAAGGGATTCTTCGGTGGCGTTTAACGGCAAATTCACAAAGGGCGCCTTTTTTCCAGAAGATAAAGGCGGAAGAAGGGCCGCCAGGGCCCTGGCCGCGGTGGTCTTGCCTGTGCCCTTTTCGCCACAAAGTAAGACCCCGCGGACATCCTTGGAGACCGCAGCAAGCTTGAGGGCAAGCTTTACCTCTTCCTGGCCCACTATGGCTGAAAACGGATAAAAACTCATGGTAGCAAAATTAACATGAACGTGACATTCAGGAAAGGAGTGCAAATAGAGTAACTTTCTCTTTTTGCCGAAAAGGAAGGATAAAGAGAGGAGTTTTCCAACGAAAATATCAGCGAATATGGCTAAGATGGGCAACCGTCTTTACATAAATTCTTCTTTAAAAATCAAAAAGAACTTAAAAAAGATAATTACCTCACAAGAATTACCTGTAGTTATAATTGTCATTAAAATAAAAAACTACTTAGACATTCGCAAAAACTATGGCCTAAAAATATCAGATTTTTATCTTCAGAGAGTTGCAAAAAAGATAGATCTTATTTTAAAAAATGCTCGATTTATTTCATTTTTATGTCCAGATTTATTTGTAGCTATATTAAATAACGAAAGTGACCTGCAAAAAACTCGCCGAAAAAATATATAACACACTACACGGACCACTTCCCATAAAAGGGAGCTGCTTACCAGTTAAAGTTTCAATATTTGTCAGTAGAATATTTCACAATACCGATATAGAAGAGGTTTTAGACACATCAATTTATAATATTGAAAATAACAATATCGAAGAAAAATACTTAACAGAAGAACTCCGTAAAGAAAATGAAACAAAACAAATTTTAGCTACATACTTAAAAATCTCAAGAAAAATAACAATAGGAGAAATCAGCTTCGCTTTACAGCCTATTTATTATTCAAAGCGGCTTTTTCCAATTTTTTATGAAGTATTAGCAAGATTAGCAAGCAAAAAAGGTATACTAACCCCCAGCCATTTTATGAAAATAATTGAACGCCTTGGCTTTAGAACAGATCTTGATAGAGTAATCTTATACAAAGCTCTTTATTATTTATCAGAACATAAAGAACTATCAGCAACCTCTATAAACATATCGATTGATTATCTCTTCGAACGCTTATTGTTGGATCTAAAACAATACCTTAAAGAATTTTCAATTGACAAAAATAAAGTTATCTTTGAACTAATCGAACACCCATCTCAACAAAAATTTAGCAGAAAAAAATTATATAAATTTCTAGATAAACTAAAAAGCCAAGGATTCAAAATTGCTTTAGATGATTTTGGACTATATCACTCTAACTTTAGTCTCTTAAAAGAATTTCCTTGGGACATAGTCAAAGTAGATGGCACATTCATTAAACATATCACAACTAATAATTTTAACAAAAAACTACTTCATTTTTTAATAGAAATTGCTGAAATGAAAAACTTCAAAATAGTAGCAGAACATATTGAAACAAACGAACAAGCTGAACTATTAAAAAAGTTGGGGGTACACTATCTTCAAGGATTTCTTTTAGGTCGTCCTTCTCTTATTCATGAGAGCCAAAAAATCGTTCCACCTTTGCTTTACAATTTCCCAGACTATTAGAATCTTAGCAAAGTTGCCGCGATCAATATCGTAAGCCCAAACGCAGGGATCCGTTCCTATTAATTAAGACTTTAAAAGCCCAACGTCGTTAAGGATCCGTTCCTATTTTCGATCAAAAAACGGGAACGGCTCATCGATGCCAGGTGTTTAATGCCCTGGCTAATAATCTTAAACTTTCGACAAAGTTGTTGTCCTCGACATTTTTTATCATATTCTTCAACTCATAAAGCCTTTGGAAAATTTCCGCGATCAGTGGGAATGAACAACCGTATAAGGCTTCCAAATCTCTCTCTTAATATATCAGTCGTTTACATTTCTAACTTGAAAAGTCTTCTATTAATGAAGGCATTTAATGCCAGATGTCGCTATGGATCCGTTCCTCTTTTTCGAAACGAAAAATAGGAGCGGATCCCGAAAGAAATGTTCACTAAAAAATGCTCCTATTAATACTCTCTGGCACAATTTCTGCAGAGGTGCCATTCCCTAACTTAGAAAAAACATGAGGAGGTAATTATGGCAAAAAAGAAAGGATTTTCTCGTAGAAGTTTTTTAAAAGGCGCAAGTGGTATCACCTTAGCAACTATTGCTGGAACTTCTATTTTCGGACTAAATGGAGCAAATAAGGCTTATGCTAAAAGAAACGGCCAACTTTTAGGATACCTGGGATCAATCGTCCCTGTGGCAGAAGACAATCCCTCTATTGTACATATTGATTCTTATTGCAAACATGGACAATGCGGTATCTGTCGCGACGTGTGTCTTGAAAAGCAAGCAGTATGGGGATATTGGGATCCACGAATAGCCCGAGAAATAGTGTGCGTGAATTGTGGGCAGTGTACCCTTTATTGCCCGGGTAAAGACGGAACCCCTGCCAAACAAGAAAAGGACGAAACAGATAAAGCTTTTTCATATCTTGATAGTGACGAATATCACGTAGTAGTTCAAACAGCTCCTGCAGTAAGGGTTTCTCTAGGAGAAGAATTCGGCTTAACACCTGGAGAGTGGACCGAAGGCCAGCTCGTGGCGGCATTGCGTCGGCTTAATTTTGATACGATTTTTGATACCAATTTCGGAGCAGACCTTACGATTATGGAAGAAGCGACAGAATTTCTCGATAGGCTCCTTTATGGAAAACATCCTTTGCCAATGTTCACTTCTTGCTGCCCTGGATGGGTTAAGTTTGTTGAATATTTTTATCCAGATCTAATTCCTCATCTTTCTTCATGTAAATCACCTCAACAGATGGTAGGAGCCATGGTGAAAACTTACTATGCAGAAAAACGGGGGCTAGATCCTGCTAAAGTTATTTCGGTAGCCGTGATGCCTTGCACTGCCAAAAAGTTCGAAGCCCAACGATCTGAAATGCGTGCGGCTGCAGAATACTGGCAAAATATAGCTATTGGCCCTGATGTAGATTTAGTTTTGACCACTCGTGAGTTGGCAAAGATGTTGAGAACAAAAAACATTGATTTTGTCAGCCTACCCGAAGAAGACTATGATTCTTTCATGGGAGAAGATACTGGAGCTGCCCGTATCTTCGGAGCAAGCGGGGGTGTCATGGAATCTGCGGTGCGCACCGCTTATTATTTGATCACCAATGAAGACCCACCAGAAACCCTTTTAGAATTTGCTCCTGTTCGGGGCCTTGAGGGAATTAAAGAAGCAACTTTGGAGATAGATGGCAAAACTCTTAACGTTGCCGTTGCCAACGGCCTTAAAAATTGTCGTATTGTGTGTGAACTGATTTTAGAAGGAAATCCTCGTAACTGGCATTTTGTGGAATTTATGGCCTGCTATGGTGGTTGTATTGGAGGTGGCGGGCAACCAAGAACAGAAGTCCCTCCCACAGAAGAGCTCCTTAAAGCTCGTATTGCCAGCCTATATACTAGTGACGAAGCCGCCCAAAAACGCTGTTCATACTTAAACGAAGAAGTGAAGCTTCTTTATGAGGATTTTTTAGGAGAACCAGGCAGTGAATTGGCCCACGAATTACTGCACACCAATTACACCAACCGCGGCCCTGTGAGCTAAACTAAAAAGGCAGCAGGATACTTTGTCTGCTGATTTCTATGACAGGGAGCATTTTTTAATCAACATGATCCGTTCCCATTTTTCGGATTGAAAAATGGGAACGGATCCCAACCATAATTTTGTGTTTTACTTCTTGAGCGGTAAATTTGTTTTGGTGCAGGTGGTGGCAGTTAACCGAAAGTCAGCAGTGCTTAAAGCCCCGGCCTTTGGTTGCCTAAAGGGGATCCCTGCGGTCAACGTAACCAGAAACTGCCTGCACCAGTGTGTTTATTGCTACGCACGCACCTTTCCAGAGACCCCACAAAAAGAAGTACACCTTTATGCCAATCTGCCTGAGCTTTTACGGCAGGAGCTTGCAAGGGGCAAGCTTAGGGCTCGTTTACCCAAAGCCGCTGCCTTCTCGACAGCAAGCGATGCCTTTCAGCCCCATGGTGCAATCTTAAAAACCACCCTCAAGGCCATGGAGCTTTTGTTGAAATACGGCGTGATGGTCTCTTTTCTCACCAAGGGGCGTATCCCCAAAGAGTGCTGGAGCTTGTTTGCCGAGTATCAGGGACTGGTTAAAGCGCGTTTTGGCCTGGTAAGCCTTGATCTTTCCTACCACAAGTTGTTTGAGCCACACACCGCCTCTCCTTTCTTGCGCCTGCGCCAGGTAGAAAAGGCCGCTCGCCTGGGGCTATCCCCTCAGGTGCGGGTTGATCCGGTGATTCCTGGGATAACGGATAGCCCTGAGACCATAGAGTCCCTTATGCGGCATCTGGCTGGGGCCGGGGTAGCTGAAGTCTCGGTGAGTTATCTTGTCCTGCGTCCAGGTCTTGCCCGACAGATGCCCAAAAGGCTTCCGCCAGATATCTGGCGACCAATCCACCTGGCCTTTAAGGGGGAGCCCTACACCAATTGTATTACCTCGGCACGCACCAGACTTGCCCGCCTTGAAATAAGGAAAAAGGGATATAAGCTCTTTCGTGAAATAGGCAAGGCCTATGGCATAAGCGTGCGGGTTTGTGGGTGCAAGAATCCAGACCTTCCCTTTGAGTATTGTGCCCCGTGGGAAGTTACTTCAAGGCCGGCACAGGGTTATCTAAAACAAAGGAACCTATTTGGGAGGACAGCATGAGACGCTTCAGGCGCAAGTATTACGATATTTTCTCTCACTTTTACGATCGTATCATTGCCCTTCACAGCCAGGACAAAAGGGCCTTTTTAAGACGTCTTATCGTAGAAAGGTCAAAGGCCCCCAGAGGCGGAAGACTCCTTGACCTGTGTACGGGCACCGGCGCCGTGGCCCTTTGTGCTGGAGAAATGCTTGGGCCAGAGAGCCTGGTGGTGGGGGTAGATTTTTCTCAGGGCATGCTTAACAAGGCCCGAGAAAAAGCCCAGAGAAAGAAGCTTTCAAACGTGCATTTTGTCCTGGCTGATGTGGCAAGGCTTCCCTTTGTCGCCGCAAGTTTCGACGCCGTAACGTGCTCACACGCTATGTATGAACTCCAACCCCAAACAAGAGAGGCCTGTTTTGCCGAGATAAAAAGGGTGCTTAAGCCAGGAGGCGTCTTCGTTATGATGGAACACTGTGAACCCAAACACCCCTTTATCAAGATGCTTTATTATATCCGGCTGGCCAGCATGGGCTCCCCGGAAAACCGCTCCTTTGCCCGGGATGAAGTGCCTTTTTTCAGGCGTTTTTTTAGCGACGTAACCAAAGAACTAACTCCCACCGGGGGGTCTAAAATCATTCTGGGGGTAAAGAAGTAGATCTCAGGAGCTGGCCCATGGTCAGCGCCTTTTTACCCGTTTCGCGAGAAGCTTTTTAAGCTATCGTTTGAAGGCACCAAGTGCTCAGAGTATCTATCTTCCACCATCACTTTGAAGGAACACAAAGCATCCTCCCTCTACCCTGTCATGCTGAGGGAGCGAAGCGACCGAAGCATCCACAAATCGGTTGGTGGATTCTTCACCGGCCCTTCGCCTGTTGCTCAGGGCCTTGGCTCAGAATGACAAAGAAGGGTGACTCAGAAAGACAAAACTGGAAGCCCCTTTAGCCCTTAGCTCTTAGCCTATAGCCTTTTTCCTATAGCCCTTGGCCTTTTGCCTTTTACCTATCGCTAGGCGACGTAGTCGCCGTGGCGATCTCAGGAAATCTCTTCCACCTCAAAAGAAACAATGTTCCGCTCGCGCTTGCTGAACTCAACCCCGATGAGCCAGATCTTCTCGCACTTCCCCTGATACTTCTCAAAGTAGCGCTTCTCTTTTAGTTGTTTAAGCGCGTTGCCCTCAGGTTTATCATCCACTACCTTGAATTCGAAAAGATAACACCTGCCCTCAAAAAGCACCGCCATGTCAAGGCGGCCCTGGTTCGTGGCCTCTTCCACCCGCAC
>NZ_ATXH01000010.1 GCF_000421585.1 Thermodesulfatator atlanticus DSM 21156 | reverse complement strand
TCGAAGACGAAAACGACCTTATAAAACGTATCCTTCTGATTCTTGAAGAAAACCAGGAAACCTTAGAAATTACCTGTAAACACGCCGAAGATTACCGGGCCTGTTTTTATGAGCTCATCAAAAAGGCTGCGGAAAAATACGGCGCCAAAACTGTAGTGCTGGTTGATGAATACGATAAACCTATCTTGGATAGGATAGATAGCATTGAAACCGCAGCACGCATTCGCGAAAAACTAAAAAATTTCTACTCCGTACTCAAAGACGCAGATCCTTATCTTAAATTCTGCTTCCTCACTGGCGTTACCAAATTTTCCAAGGTATCGATTTTTTCAGGTTTAAATAACCTGGAAGACATAACTATTTCGCCTGCTTACGCCACTATATGTGGCTACACCCAGGAAGAATTTGAAAACACCTTTGCCGATCGCCTTGAAGGGATTGATCTTTCTGAGGTGCGTCGCTGGTACAACGGCTACTCCTGGCTGGGGGAGCCTGTTTACAATCCCTTCGACATTCTGCTCTTTTTGCGAAGTTATGAGTTTCGGCCTTACTGGTTTGAAACCGGCACACCTACTTTCTTGATCAAGCTCCTTTTGGAAAGAAAATTTCTTGTTCCTGAACTTGAAGAAGTAGAGGTTGGGGAGGTTCTTCTGGAAAGCTTTGACATAGAAACCATCGAACTTGAGGCGGTGCTTTTTCAGACGGGTTATCTCACCATCAAAGAGCTAAAAAAACGAGGCCCCCGGAGGAGATATCTCCTTGGTTATCCCAATCTTGAAGTAAAGATGAGTTTTACCGATGCCATACTTAATTTTCTCTCAGAGAGATTGTCAGCCAAAGAGCGTTTGATAGACAGGCTTTACGATGCCCTTGAAGCGGAAGATTTTGGGGCTCTAAGAGATATCTTTCATGGTTTTTTTGCGTCGATTCCGCATGACTGGTATCGAAAGACGGAGCTTGCGGGATATGAAGGTTTTTACGCAAGCATTTTTTACTGCTATTTTGCGGCGCTTGGCCTGGACGTGCGGGTGGAAGAAGCTACGAACCAGGGCCGCCTTGATATGGCGGTGATATTTGAGGGCAGGTGCTATCTCTTTGAATTCAAAGTCGTGGATGATAAGCCTGAAGGTAAAGCACTTTTACAGCTAAAAGAGAAGCGCTACTTTGAGAAGTATCAGGGGAAGTGCGAGAAGATCTGGCTCATCGGGGTTGAGTTTAGCAAGCGTAAGCGGAACATTGTTTCTTTTGAGGTGGAAGAGGTTTCTTGAGATCGCTTTGTCGCCCCCCTTACAGGCTTCCTATTTTAGAGGCCTTTTTGTTGGCCGGTGGCAAAATGTATGAGGTAGATGCGAGCCACGTGTGAGCCTAGTTTTGCTCTGAGAGTAGCTATTAAGTCTTTTTTGATGAGGGCAAGCCCATCGGCGTTTTGGAAATCAAGCCAGTCTTTTTCGGCAAGGGTTGAGACTATTTCGTCACGCAAGAGATCATCATGGGTGCGCAGTTTTTTAGCAATTTTTTTGTCTTTTAATTCAATCACTAAGTCAAAAATTACAAAGGCTCCTCGCGGGGCCCCTTTTGGGGAAACAATTATCTTTTCAAGATAAATTTGATTGTCTTTAAGCTTGGCAAGGAGTAGTTGGTTTCTCTTTGGGATCGGCTTTTCTTTATTCTCAAAAGGAAGGGCCTTAAGCATCGAAGGAATTTCTTTTGTCTTTTTGGGCTCCAAAAAGAAATTTTTTACCTGCTTTCCAAAAACAAAAAGCCCACCAATTAAAAAAAGCACGATCAAAATTGCTATTAACGTGTAGTTTCTGTGCATTTTAACTATAAACGCCTAACATCATTAAGAATCCGTGGCCCGTCCGCTCACCCAAAGTCATTATCGGCTAAAAATGCCACCACTAATACAAGCTTTGACAATTTCAAAGCCGTTTTGGTTTGCATCTTCAAGAAACTTTCTTCCGTCTTCTATTCTTTCAAAGATTTCAGGAGGCCTTGTAGGAGGAATTCCAGCCTTTTTAAGTGAACTTAAGCACACCAGGGCCTTTCCCCCATCAAGGATGAATTGATGAAGGAGCCTAAAGAGCTCGGGCTCACAAACAATACACCTTTTAACCCCTTCGTCCATTACGAGAAGTAGTGTTTCGTCTTCTTTTACTAAAGACAGGGCCTTTTCGATGCCAGGGGCCCAGTCTTTTTCGTGGCAAATTACGACAATTTTAGGCATTTTTTTCGCTCCCAAAGGGGTACTTGGTCCATCTCGCAAAATGACCAAGGCTTAATTGCCTTAGGAGATGATCTGCAAGCACCAAGCGCACCATAGCCTGGCAAACAGGAACTATTCTCGGAATAGCAGAGGCATCATGCCTTCCGCCAACCTTTATCTTTCGAGGTTTCATGTTTATGTCTATTGTTTCTTGCTCTTTGCTAATGCTTGGTATCGGTTTTACCGCCACACGGGCAATTATTTCATCTCCATTAGAGATGCCGGCCAAAATTCCCCCTGCATTGTTAGTCTTAAACCCCTTTGGGGTTAGTTCGTCGTTATTTTCTGAGCCAAGCATCTCTGCTGCACCAAATCCTGCGCCAATCTCAACCCCTTTGACCGCACCTATGCTCATAAGCGCCTTGGCAAGATCTGCATCTAACTTGTCAAATACAGGCTCACCAAGGCCGGCGGGGACACCTCTGGCCACGATTTCAACGATTCCTCCCACGGAGTCTCCCATAGCACGCACTTCCTTTATCCTCTCTTCCATCTTTTCGACCATATCCTGGTCAGGGCAAAAAAATCTATTTTGATACACAAAAGAAAGGTCTTTGCGCTTGGCTTTTACGCCCCCAAGGGCAAGGGTGTAGGCGATGACTTCGATACCGAATTCTTGAAGAAGCCTTTTGGCCACCGCTCCTGCTGCCACCCGGGCGGCAGTTTCACGTCCGCTTGACCTTCCGCCTCCACGCCAATCCCTTAAGCCGTACTTCCAGAAATAAGTGGCATCCCCATGGCCAGGGCGGAAAAGATCTTTTATTTCTTCGTAAGCTCCGGGCCTTGCGTCTTCGTTATAGATGACAAGCGCGATGGGGCACCCTGTGGTTTTCCCTTCAAAGACCCCTGAAAGAATATGCACTTTGTCTTTTTCCTTGCGAGGGGTTTCTGCCAGAGACTTCCCCGGCCTTCTGCGATCTAATTCTTCCTGGATATAGGCTTCATCAAGGGAAAGCCCTGGAGGGCAGCCGTCGATCACTGCCCCTAAGGCCGGGCCGTGTGACTCCCCAAAGGTTGTTACTCGAAAAATTTGGCCGAAGGTATTGCCAGGCATGTTTTGCTCCTTGTTGACTTTTTGGTCTTCCATTTTAACCTAATTCCTCTCGAAAAAGAAAAGGAGGCCCTTATGCCTATTTATGAATTTGTTTGCGAGGATTGTCAGCACGAGTTTGAAGTTCTTCTGAAGAGCCGTGAGGAGATAGACTCTGTTCGTTGCCAAAAGTGCGAAAGTCCTCGCGTAAAGCGCCTTATGAGTGTTACCGGTGCGGTAATAACTGGTTCGGGAAGTTCCTCAAAGCCAAGTCTTTCCACCCAAAAATGTGATACAGGTACTTGTGCACATCTTAACCTTCCTGGCTATACTAAATAACCATGCAAGCTATCTGGCAGGGACTTACAGAAATATTTGGCGAAATAGAAGCTGCCTTTAACGAGACCAAAAGGCTTTATCCTAAAGAAGTGCGCTGTAAACCCCGGTGTGATGACTGCTGTCATGCTCTTTTCGATTTATCCCTGGCAGAAGCAGCTCTTATTTACCGGGACTTTTTAAGAAGCCCGCGTAAGATTCGGCGTGATATTCTGAGGCGGGTTGAAAAGTACGAAAGGCAGTGGCAACGTAAAAAGCCTTCGGTGCTTACGCCCTTTGTGATTTCCGCCATTAAAATTCGCTGCCCGCTCCTTAACGATAAACGCCTGTGTGATCTTTATGAGGCGCGTCCTGCGACCTGCCGTTTATATGGTATCCCGGTCCAGATTGCCGGAGAAACATTCGTGTGTGGCTACTCTGGCTTTGAACCCGGGAAAACTTATCCCACGGTGTTTTTCGAGAAAGTCTTGGAAAGACTTAGCGCTTTATCTGAGAAAATGGCTCCCGAAGGGGGAAAGGTAAGGGTCCCCCTTCCAGCGGCTTTACGAGGTCGTTTCCCCGGAGCCCAGTTTGTCACTAAGTGAAGCCAAAGCCTCTTCCACTAATTTAGCTTGGTCGCGGGCCCCAAGGCCTTTATAAATTTTTAAGGCGATTTCGTAAGCCTCACGTGCCGCGTCTATCTCTCCGCCAAGTTTTTTGACGTCTCCGATCCCTGCCATCATGCGCGCGGCCCGGTGAGCATCGCTATATTTTTCAGCAATTTCAAGGCAGCGGTAAAGATAGGGCAGGGCCTTTTGGGCTTCGCCCATCTTTTGGTAAACAAAAATGATTTTTTCTGCGATCAGAGCCGCGCTTATTTCGTCTTCAAATTCTTCGCAAATATCTAAGGCCATTTTGTAAGGCTTAAGGGCTTCTTCAAATCTTTCACGGAAAAACTTTATGTCGCCAACAACCTCTGCGGCGTTAACAGCCTCCCGGTAAAGTTTTTTATCGAGGAAAATTTTTAGGGCCTCTTCAGCCCTTTCAAGGGCATCAAGGCTTCTGCCTTGGCCCCACATAACTTTGGCTTCCTCAAGCCATTTGCGCGCTTTGGTTTCATCATCAAGTTCTTCCTCAGGGACCTGGGCCTTGTTGTGAAGTTCTTTTAATTTTTCTTGAATTTTTTCTTCGTCCATTAATTCTCCTTTTCTATTTTTTCGATGGCTTCTTTTGCTAAATCTGCGATTGTTCTCCTTTCAAAGATTTGCTTTTCCGGATTAAATATTTCCACTTCCGTGTCGTCATTTGTTAGTTTTTTAAGTTCTTTAAGTGCTTCTAGTATTTTGCTAGAAGCGCAGGCAAGGGTGGCAAGGGCCCTTGTTTCAGGGGTGGCATCTTTCAAGAGTTCTACCAGCACAAAAACCCTTTCACCACGTATAAGGGAGGGTTTTTTTTCTCCGATGCGGTAAAGCGCCCAAAGGGCTGCGGGCCTAAATTCCGGATATTTTAAAAAGGCAAAGAGATTTTTCACGAAAAGACCGAATCTTTCTGGCTCACGCCTGATGATTTCGCCAACAGTTTCAAGGGCTCCCCAGGCAGAGGCTGCCGAGTCGGCACTTGAGTAAATAAGCCGCTTGATTAAATCTGCCACGATATCCGGGCGGCTTTTTAAAACAGCCTGGGCTGCTTCACCGAGGGTAAGGATGGCCTTCCAGCGCAAAAGGGGATCCGCACTATAAAGAACTTTGCGCAAGGTGCTTAAATTTACCGGCAAAAAGCGGCAGTGAAAGACAACTTCTTGAGACTTGTCTTTGCGCAAAAGTTCTTCTATTTCCTGACGCCTCAAGCGTTTGGGTTTAAAACCCTCTGGGGGTGTTTCTGTTTTACGCTTTTCTTGTTTGAGCTTGGCTATTTTTTCAGCTGAAAGCTCTCTTATTTCGTCAACTAAGCGTAGGAAATATAAAACCCCTCTTACACTTACGCGATCAGAAGGGTCTCCAAAGACCTGGTGGCTTTTCTGGTCGTAATGTTCAAGCACGTATTCCTGGTAGTCTTCTTCAGGGGAAAGTTCCCAGGCAAGGTCCCAGTTGCCACCACAGGCTAGGAGTAAGGCCTCCACAAAGGCAGCACCCTGGTTGTGACCGGTTACATCGCTTACATAGACCGCCCCGCAATCGCAAAAACCCGCGTCAAAATCTGAATATTGAAACCCCAGGTTTTGTGGTGGGGCAATTGGCCGACCACAAAACGGGCAAAGTGCAGGCTTAGCTTTAAGCATTTTCCGCTTCCGTAATCATTTTTTCTAAGCTTTCTTGTACGGGATAGCCCAATTCTTTTGCTTTCTCAAGAGCTTTGCGTGCTTCTTTTATTTTACCAAGATGATAATATGTTACGGCAAGGTTATTGTAGGCCATAGAAAAATTAGGGTCACTCTTGATGGCTTTTTCGCAGCACGAAGCCGCGTCTTCGTAGTTTTCCTGGGCTATGTAAACGGTCGACAAGTTTACGAGCACCGGCGGCCAATCTGGCCGTACTTCAAGGGCTTTTTGATAATATTTCTGGGCTTCTTCCAGGTTGTCTAAATGGAAATTTACCAGGCCTAAATTAACCAAGGCTTCGGGGGAGCTGGGATAGGCCTTAAGGGCTGCTTCGAATTGTTTTTTGGCTTCCTCAAGTTGCCCTACCTGAGCAAGAAGTGTCCCGAAGTTAATTCTTGCTTCAAAGTTTGGTGGATCAAGTTCAAGGAGATAGTTGAAGGCTTTCAGGGCATCTTCGGTTTTTCCTGCCTGCCAGTAGGCAATTGCCAGACGGTGCCAGGCAAAAATAGACTTGGGATTTTCTTTGGCTTCTTTTTCTAAAATGGCAAGTTTTTCTTGGTCTATCATTTTCACCTCCCGTAAGTGAAGCTAAAATCTAGCATCCCTTGCCTTCTTCGCAAGAAAAACTTATCAAACTAAAATGGAGCTATGAAAAAAATAATATCGATTCTAACAGTTTTGCTTTTTTGCCTGTATCTTTTCGCCTGGTATCATGAACTTACCCTTCCTGCAGCTGAGGGTGAGGCCTCCCCAAAAATTGTTTTTATTAAGCCTGGGACCCCCTTTAAAGAAGTAGCAAAACTTCTGAAGGAAAAAGGCATTATTCGTAGTGAACTTGGTTTTACCTTTGAGGCCTATCGCCTGGGAGTAGTTCATCAGCTCAAGGCCGGGGAATACGAACTTGATCCCCGGGATCCTCCTGCGCGCATTTTGCGTATTCTGGCCAAAGGGCGGGTGGTGACCCATTACGTGACTATCCCAGAGGGCTATAACATCTATGAAATTGCCCGTCTGCTTGATAAAGCGGGACTTTGCAAACGTGATGATTTTTTGCAAGTGGTGAAAGACCCTTCTTTTTTGAAGGAGTTTAATCTTCCCGGGCCTACGGCAGAGGGTTTTCTTTTTCCTGACACTTATGCTTTTTCCAAGGGCATGAGCCCGCGCCTTATAGCCGCTACCATGGTCATCCGTTTCTGGAAAATATGGAACAAAGAATTTGCCAAGCGCGCTCAGGAGATAGGGGTTTCGGTGAAGACGGCGATAACCCTTGCCTCTATTGTGGAAAAAGAAGCTATCATTCCCAGGGAAAGGCCCATTATTGCCAGTGTTTTCTGGAACCGCCTAAAAAGGGGGATGAAACTTCAGGCTGATCCCACGGTGCGTTATGCTACCAAGCGTTTTTATTATCGTTTGCGTTACCGGGATTTGCGTTCTCGCAATCCTTACAACACTTATGTCTATCCAGGTCTTCCTCCAGGCCCTATCTGTAATCCTGGCAAAGATTCCATAAGAGCGGTGCTATGGCCTGCTAAGACTGATTATCTTTATTTTGTGTCCAAAGGGGACGGCACGCATTATTTTTCACGCACCTTAAGGGAACACGAACGCGCGGTTGATATTTACCAGCGCGGCATTTTGCCTGAGAAGACTACGTCTTCAAAGGATGACTCTAAAAATGAGGGAAACAAGGAGTAAGTTATGGGTAAAATAACAGTGGATCCAAAAGTGAGATTCGGTAAGCCTTGTATAAAGGGAACAAGAATTACAGTACAAGAAGTTCTGGAGCTAATTAATCAAGGAATTTCCTTTCAGGAAATAATTGAAGAATATTACCCTGATCTTACTGAAGAGGATATTAAAGCTTGTATTGAATATGCTATAAAAATTATTTCTGAAGAAGAAGTCCATTTGGAAGCAATTTAAATGAAGTTTTTACTTGATCAAAATATTTACCATAAAACCGAAATATTTTTAAAAAATTTAGGGTATGATGTCTTAACGCTTAGAGAATTAGGTCTTCATAAGGCAGCAGATGAAGAACTAATTTTATATGTAAGAAAATTAAATAGAATCTTGATTACAAGAGATAAAGATTTTGGCCATTTAGTTTTTGTAAAAGATATGAAAGCAGGAGTTATCCTTTTGAAATTGAATCCTGGCAATTTAGAAAGAGTTCATCATATATTGAATAAAGTACTCAAAACTCAAAAAGAACGATTAAATTCTGCCTTTGTAGTTGTCTCTTCATCTGGTTATCGCATAAGGTGGCTTAGATAAGGAGGGGTATATGGCTGATAAAGAAAAGTCTCCCGAAAAAAAGAAGAGAGAAATACCCAGGGAGATAATCGAGCGGGTAAAAAAACTTCGCGAAGAAATAGAATATCACAACTACCGATATTACGTGCTTGACTCTCCTGTTATCTCAGACGCTGAATACGACGCGCTAATGCGCGAGTTAAAAGAACTTGAGGCCAAGTATCCTGAGCTCATAACCCCTGATTCTCCCACCCAGCGTGTGGGATACCCTCCGGCCAAAGAGTTTCGACAGGTGCCTCATGCCGAGCCCATGCTCTCCCTTGATGACGCCATGACAGAAGAAGAAGTAATCGAGTTTGACAGGCGCATTAAGCGCCTGCTTAATCTCCCAGAGAACACCAAGATTGAATATACCGTGGAACCAAAGCTTGATGGTCTTGCCGTTGAGCTTGTTTATGAAAACGGGGTCTTTACCGTGGGTTCAACCCGCGGAGACGGCTATGTTGGCGAAGACGTAACCAACAACTTGAAGACCATTAAGTCCATCCCTTTGCGCCTAAGGCCCCTTACCGAAGATGCTCCCCCTGCCCCCAAACGCCTTGATGCCCGCGGTGAAGTATTCATGGAAAAAGAAAAATTCCACCAGCTTAACGAAGAACGCTTGAAGCGCGGGGAAACACCTTTTGCCAACCCTAGAAACGCTGCGGCAGGTTCCTTGCGCCAGCTTGACCCCAATATCACCGCCCAGAGGCCCCTAGATATCTTTTTTTACGGGGTAGGGAAGGTAGAAGGCTATGAGTTTAAAACCCAATGGGAAATACTTACTACCCTCCCAAAATGGGGCTTAAAAACCAACCCCCTTTGCCGTTTGGTAAAGGGGATCGAAGAGGCCATTTCCTATCATCACGAGATGGAAAGAAAAAGGGATAGCCTTCCCTATGAGATAGACGGCGTGGTTATCAAGGTGAACGATCTTTCCCTCTGGGAAAAACTTGGTACCAAGGCCAGGAGTCCGCGCTACGCCCTGGCTTACAAATTCGAACCAACCCAGGTGACCACCAAAGTGCTTGACATTGTGCTTCAGGTGGGCCGCACAGGCGCAGTTACCCCGGTGGCCATCCTTAAGCCGGTAAAAGTAGGTGGGGTGATTGTCTCTCGTGCTACCCTTCACAATGAAGATGAAGTCCGCCGCAAGGATATTCGCATAGGTGACTGGGTGCTGGTGCAAAGGGCAGGGGACGTCATCCCCGAAGTAGTTATGCCCATTAAGGAACGCCGCACCGGCCAGGAAAAGCCCTTTGTTATGCCTAAGAAATGTCCGGTTTGCGGAAGTGAACTGGTTCGCAAACCAGGAGAAGCAGTCTGGCGTTGCCCGAACAAAAACTGCTATGCCCAGCTTGTGCGGCATCTTCAGCATTTTGCCAGTCGCAACGCCATGGATATCGAAGGCCTTGGCGAACAGGTGGCCAAAGCCCTGGTAGACATGGGGCTTGTGCGCGACGTGGGTGACCTTTATTACCTGACCGTGGAAGACCTTTTGCAGCTGCCGGGATTTGCCCTGAAAAAGGCCCAGAACCTTTATAATGCGATTCAAAAGAGCAAAAAGACTACTCTTGCCCGATTCCTCTACGCCCTGGGAATCAGGCATGTTGGTGAAGTGGTGGCACAGATCCTTGCTGAGCATTTCAAAAGCCTGGACAAGCTTATGAATGCCTCTATGGCGGATCTTATGGCCATTCCCGGTATAGGGCCTGAGGTTGCGCGAAGCATTGTGGAGTTTTTCCGCAACCCGCGCAATCGGGAGATAATAGAAAAGCTTCTTAAGGCAGGTATTGAATTCGAAGACTTAAAAGAAGAGGCCAAAGAAGAAAAGCCCCTTAAAGGTAAGACCTTTGTTTTTACCGGTGCTTTAAAGAGCATGACCCGGGATCAGGCCAAGAAAAAAGTCCAGGCACTGGGGGGGCGTGTGGCTTCTGATGTTTCGCGAAACGTGGACTATGTGGTGGTAGGTGAAAAACCTGGCTCCAAGTTTGAACGCGCCAAGCGCCTTGGGCTAAAAATTATAAACGAAGAAGAATTCCTGAAAATGATTGGTGAAAAGTGATGAAAGGCCCGGGATGCCCCGGGCCTTCTCTTTAGCTTCCGTAGAAAAAGATTGGTTCTACCAGCTTGACACCGCCCTGGTGGATCACTTCAAGGGCCTTTTCAAACAGGGTATCAGGCACTTTGAAAATAAGAATGGCTGAGTCTTTCCCCCCTACAAAGGCGTAAGTGTAGTCGATGTTTATGTCAGCCTCGGTAAGAATTTTTACCACCTGGTAAAAACCTCCGGGTTTGTCAGGTACCTCTACGGCAAAAACGTCTTGTTCTTTAACGGTGAAGCCTCCAGCAGAAAGAACACTGCGGGCCTTTTCAGGGTTGTCCACCACCAGACGCAGGATGCCGAACTCGGCACTTTCTGCAAGGGCAAGGGCCCTGATGTTTACGTTTGCCTCTGCAAGAACCTGGGTTACTTCTTTTAAACGTCCTTTGCGGTTTTCAAGAAAAATAGAAATTTGCTTGATGGCATATTTGGCGCGCATTTTTGGCCTCCTTTAGGCTATGTCTTTGAGTTCTCGCCGGTCAACCACACGTTTGGCCTTACCCATGGAGCGTTCAAGGGTTTTGGGTTCCACCAGTTTTACTCTGGCACGCAAGAAAAGGGCGTTGGCCAGTTCTTCTTCCAGCTTGCGCTTTAGATTTTCAAGAGAGCCGATATCTCCAGTAAATACCCTTTCGTCAACCTCTACCCACACTTCGAGTACGTCAAGAACGCCGCGTTTGTCAACCACAATTACATAGTTCGGGGTAAGGCCCTCTACCTGGGTGAGCACGTGTTCTACCTGAGACGGAAACACGTTTACCCCTGAGACAATAAGCATATCGTCGGTGCGGCCCAAGATGCGTCCCATGCGGATAGCCGTGCGTCCACATTTGCACGGGGCCTTATAAAGGGTGGCGATGTCTTTGGTACGGTAGCGAATAATGGGGAGCCCTTGCTTGGTGATTGTGGTGAAAACAAGCTCACCTTCTTCGCCCTCAGGAAGCACTTCTCCTGTTTCAGGGTCAATGATTTCCGGGATAAAGTGGTCTTCAAAGATGTGAAGGGCTCCTTCCGCACAGCTTGCTGCCACCCCTGGGCCTATGATTTCGGAAAGCCCATAACATTCAAAGTATTTAATCCCCCAGGCATCTGCCACTGCTTGGCGGAGCCCTTCAGATGCGGGCTCAGCCCCAAAAAAACCTGCGCGCAAAAGGAAATCTTTCTGGGGGTTAAAGCCTTCTTCCTGGGCTACTTCAGCTAGATGAAGCGCATAAGAGGGGGTGCAACAAAGAATCGTGGCCCCGAAGTCTTTCATGAGCATGAGTTGCCGCTTGGTAAAGCCAACGCTTGAAGGAACTACCGCTGCACCCACTGCTTCGGCACCGTAATGGAACCCGAGCCCACCGGTGAAAAGCCCGTAACCGTAAGCGTTGTGGACTACGTCTCCTGGGCCAACATCTGCCATTTTGTAGGTTCGATACATGACCTCCGTCCACACATGCAAGTCGTGTTCGGTGTAACCAACAACCGTTGGTTTGCCCGTGGTTCCGGAGGAAGAATGGATGCGGATTATCTGATCAAGTGGAACTGCGAAAAGTCCAAATGGGTAATGGTCGCGAAGATCCTGTTTAACTGTGAAGGGAAGATGCTTTAAGTCGGCAAGGCTCTTTATGTGTTTGGGTTTTAGGCCGATTTCGTCGAACTTTTTCCGGTAAAAAGGAACCAAATGATACACCCTTTCAACGGTTTCCTTGAGTCTTTTAAGCTGGATTGCTTCGATTTCTTCCCTTGGTAAATAGTCTTTTTTATGCCAATCCATAGCCCCTCCTTTTCGTCTTTTAAATGGCCATAGCTTAAATTTTCGTTAAAAACAAGCCTTAATCTTCAAGGGTAGATGTATCTCCCTCAGGGAGCCCCAGTTCACGGGCGCGTAAGAGCCGTCTCATGATTTTCCCACTGCGAGTTTTGGGGAGCTTATCTACAAATTCGACCTCAGAGGGAGTTGCGATGGGCCCGAGTTCTTTGCGCACGTGCTGGATTATGCTTTTGCGAAGCCCTTCGGTTACTTTTTTACCCTCCCGCAACACCACGAAAACTTTTATGCGCTCACCTTTCACCTCGTCAGGCAGCCCGATGGCAGCAGCCTCAGCAATAGCAGGGTGGCTCACCAGTGCTGATTCAAGGTCTGCGGTGCCTATTCGATGGCCAGCGACGTTTAAGACGTCGTCAGCGCGCCCTAAAACAGCGAAATACCCTTCGTCGTCGCATACGGCAATGTCTCCTGTTTTGTAACAACCTGGAATCTCATTCCAGTAGGATTCATAGCGTGTTGGGTCATTGTAGATGGTACGCATCATATAGGGCAAAGGTTGACGCAGGACCAGATAGCCGCCCCTGCCAGCAGGGATGGATTTCCCTTCGGCATCTACAATATCTGCCACAACTCCTGGGAGAGGCTTTCCTGCAAAGCCAGGTTTTGAAGGCATGGTGGGCATAGTGCCAAGCACCGGCCCCGCTACTTCGGTTTGCCAGAAATTATCAATGCAATAGCCCTTGTTTTCAAGGATGACATGCTGGGCAAATTGCCAGGCTTCGGGATTAAGGGGCTCTCCGGCACAAGCCAGGATACGCAATGTTGAACGGTCAAATTTTTTAATATGCTCTTCCCCAAAGCGCATGAACATGCGAAGCGCTGTGGGGGCGGTAAACATCACTGATACGCCGTATTTTTGAACCATTTCCCAGACAATTCCTGGATGAGGGTAGTCCGGGGCTCCTTCCCTTATGAGCACCGTTGCTCCCGCACAAAGAGGGCCATAGACAATAAAAGAATGTCCTACAATCCAGCCTATGTCAGAGGTTGACCAATAAACATCTTGGTCTTTTATGTCAAAAAAAGCCCTTGTTAAGTAATAAGTGCCAACCATATAGCCCCCGTGCACGTGGACTACACCTTTGGGCTTTCCGGTGGTGCCTGAGGTATAGAGGATGAAGAGTGGGTCTTCGGCGTCCATGATTTCTGGTTTAAAGCGGTGGGAATGAGCACGTAAAAGTTCCCAAAAATCAACTTCCCATTCCTCAAGCTCAATAGGGGGCTTGGTGCGCCGATGCACCACTACTTTTTCTACACAATCAACGCCATCAAGGGCTTCGTCCACTACGGCTTTGAGACGGACAACTTTTCCGCGCCTGAAAGTTACGTCTGAACAAATGACAACCTTGGCCTCACAGTCTTCAATGCGCGAACGAAGCGCCCCTGCACCCATCCCCGCATAAACCACTGAGTGGATAGCACCAATGCGGGCGCAGGCAAGCATGGCTATAATGCCTTCAATGGTAAGGGGCATATAAATCACCACGCGATCGCCCTTGGAAACGCCAAGGGACTTTAACCCGTTGGCAAATTGATTTACACGGTCGCGTAACTGACCATAAGTGCCAACTTGCTCTTCACCTTCTTCTGAAAGCCAGATCACGGCCACTTTGTTTCTGCGCCAGGAATCTGCGTGGCGGTCAAGGGCATTCAAAGTGATGTTTGTTTTTCCCCCAATAAACCAGCGATGATAAGGGAGCTTAAGCTCGCGCACCTTTTGCCAGGGCTCAGTCCAGGTGAGCTCACGTGCAATTTGCCCCCAAAAACCTTCAGGATCACGGATGGAATAGGCATAAACAGACTCATAATCCTTGATGTAAGCGCTACTTACAACTTCTTTCGGGGGGTAGAATTTTTTTTCGCTTTTTAAGAGGTGTTCAATCTGGGTTTCAAAGTTGTGGGAGTTTGCCATACGTCCTCCTTCATGCTCGGCTATGTTTAAGCTATAATCCTTACGAATTTTTAAAAGGCGGTTTTAATGCAAAAAATATATTTTGGCACCCAAATATTTACCTGGCCGTGCTATATATTGCCGCACCTTTCAGGTAAAAAGCGTCATCTTCTAGAGAAAAGACTCTTTCCGCCGAAAATAAGCGTCCCAAAACCGGTTATCTGGATTCATACCTTATCAGTAGGGGAGGTGCAAGCATCGCTTCCCTTACTCAAGGCCTTAAAGAAAAACTATCCCGGTTATTTTTTAGTTTTTACCGTGGCAACTGCCCAGGGCCTTGAACAGGCAAGGCTTAAGGCGGAAGAATATGCGGATTTAATTTGGCCAGGGCCAATTGATTTGTATCCGGTGATTACTCGTTACGTGAAAGGCTTTAATCCCCGGGCTTTTATACTGGTAGAATCAGACGTATGGCCGGGGGTGCTTTCCTTGCTAAAGAAAAAGGGTGTTCCGCTTATTTTTGCTAATGCAGCAATTTCTAAAAAGTCGTTTGAAAAATTCAAGAAATATTCCTTTTTGCGAAAATTCTTCTTCGGAAATTTCGACGTCATTGGGACAGCAACCCTGGGTGATTTTGAAAGATTTAAAAAACTTTTACCCACTAAAAAAATATTTTTCCCAGGTAATCTTAAATTTGAAATTGAATTGCCACCTACTGACAAAATAGAAAAAATAATCTCTCAACTTTCTCCTTTTTTAAAAAGGCCTGTAATTGTTTGCGGCTCCACCCATCCTGGTGAGGAAGAAATTTTGTTTGAGGCGTTCAGGCTTTTTGGCCAGGGAAGCCTTGTTATTGCACCACGCAAAACAGAAAGGGCCCAAGAGGTTCTTTTGTTGGCGCAAAAAAAGGGGTTTGATGTTGCGCTGCGGAGCAAACCTTCTCATGCTCAGGTTATGGTAGTTGATACTCTTGGAGAACTTTTGGCTCTATACGCCCTGGCTGATATTGCTTTTGTAGGTGGAACTTTGGTTCCGGTGGGGGGGCACAATATCTTTGAGCCGGTGCTTCACAGTATTCCGGTGAGTTTTGGTCCGTATGTAGAAAGCATCTCAGACCTTGCCTCTTTGATGATCGAAGAAGGAGTGGGGTTTTGTGCTTCAGATGCCCCAGCCTTGGTAGCCCTCTGGCAGCAAATGCTTGCCCGGAATGATACTTTATCTTCCCGGGTTTCAAATTTTTGTAAAAAATTTTCCGGAATCTCGGAAAAGTATCTTGAAATTTTAGCTACCTTTTTATAAAACTTCTGAAGACTTAAATTGAGACTTTGCAAAATACGTTGGTTCCGTTCCTTAAGGGGATCCGTTCCCTTTTTTTTCGGAACGAAAAATAGGAACGGATCCTGAACGGGCCTAGAAAAAATGTTTTGCAAAGGCTTCTTGTAACATTTTTCAAAAAGGCGTATTAATCTTGACAAGATAGCTAGAGATGTTATAGCTATTGAATCTAAATAGAAAACAAGTTGGTTCCCCTGTGGGGTTACCCCTCATCTCCACCCTCAGACGACCAGATACCCACCTCCATCCCTCTTTACCCCACAGGGGGCCTTTCTTTTCTTGACTCCCGCTCATATAGCTTTAACTTTTATGGCGAATTAAAAACCGGGTGAGACTTATGGCTAAGGATTATTACAAAATCTTGGGGGTTCCTCGTAACGCTACTCAGGAAGAGATAAAAAAGGCCTATCGAAGGCTTGCGCTCAAATACCATCCAGACCGTAACAAAGGAAACAAAGAAGCAGAAGAGCGCTTTAAAGAGATAAACGAGGCCTACGCAGTCCTTTCAGATCCAGAAAAAAGGCGCCAATACGATAGCTTTGGTTCTACGGAATTTCACAGGCGTTATTCCCAGGAAGATATTTTTCGTGATTTTGATTTTGAGTCTATTTTCAGGGATTTGGGTATTGGCTTTGAGTTTGGCAAAATTTTCGGCTTTGGAACAGGCCACTCAAGAAGAAGTGGTGCTTTTCATTTTGATTTAGCTGATCTTTTCAGTCAGGTCTTTGGCACTTCTCCTGAGGCAGATTGGCAGGAGAGAACTCAAACACGCGCGAGAACCTCTTACCGTGATTTTGATACCAGTGGCAATGTTGTCCTTGAGCTTCCGGTAACTTTAGAAGAAGTAGCAAAGGGAGCAGAAAAAGTGATATCTATCGCGCCCACGGGGAAGGCCGAACGTATCAAAGTAAAAATTCCACCTGGCATCGAAGACGGCCAAAAGCTTCGCATTCCTGCTCAGGGTGCCTATGGTGCCACTGGTAAACGGGGCGATCTTTATCTAAAAGTAAAAATTGAAGAACATCCTGTTTTTGAAAGAAAAGGTGCGGATATTTTTTGCGATCACGAGATATCTTTTACAGAGGCTGTCTTTGGAACCACGATAGAAGTACCCACCCTTTATGGTAAAAAAGTGCGTGTAAAAGTCCCTCCGGGGACCAAAAGCGGAGCCAAGCTTCGTTTGAAGGGGCTTGGTCTCCCCAAAAAAAGCGGGCTTAAGGGCGATCAATACGTAAACGTTCAGATAAAAGTACCTAAAAAACTTACCAAGGAACAGGAAGATTTGCTCAAAAAACTTGCCAGGGCAGGGCTTTAAACTGCGGTTTGATTTACTACGAGAAGTAGCCAAAGATTTGAGATACCTGCTTGCCCGCGGCTATCATAAAGAGCCTGCTATAAATTTTCTTTCTAATCGCTGGCAGTTAAGCTCTTTAGAACGCGAGATTTTAAAAAGGGCTATCTTTTCAGAAAAAGAAGCCAAAACGCGCAGGGAAAAAAGACTTAAGCCTCACCTTTTGCGCGGCAAAATCCTTTATGTAGATGGCTTTAACTGTTTAACCACGATACGTTCAGCGCTTAAGGGAGATCCGGTTTTTCTGGCGGATGATGGTTTCTTGCGTGATGCCGGATGTGTGGCACGTAAATTTTCTCTTACTGAGCCAGAAGATACCGGCCTTGAAATCATGATAAGTGCCCTTAAAAACCTCCCCACAAAAGAAGTTGTTATTTTTCTTGATAAGCCTGTTTCTAAAAGCGGAGAACTTGCAAGTACGTTACGTGAACTTTTAGCTGAGGCGGGACTTAAGGGCAGAGTTGAGCTTGTTCCTTCCTCTGACAGAGCCTTAGAGGGGCTTTGCCCTGTGGCTTCAAGTGATACGGTGGTGCTTGATAGGGCAGGGGCTGCTTTTGACCTCGCCGCCCATGCCCTTAAGTCTTGCGGTTTTTCTTTTTCTTCCCTAGCCAGCCACCACGGAACCGAGTTTGAAGATGGGGAGATAAAGGGAAACAATGATACCACCGATGACCCCGCCTAAAAATACGATCATCACGGGTTCTATCATCTGGGCCAGGGCGTCAACGGTGTTATCCACTTCTTCTTCAAAGAAGTCGGCCACTTTGTCAAGCATGGTTTCAAGGGTTCCGCTTGATTCTCCCACTGAGACCATCTGGATGACCATGTAGGGGAAGATCCCACTTTTAGCCAAAGGGTCGGCAATGGGGTTTCCTTCCTGTACTCCCTGGCGGACTTTGTTAATCGCTCGTTCTACTACGACGTTTCCTGCGGTTTTGGCGGCAATGGTCAAGGCGTCGATAATGGATACTCCGCTTGAGATAAGGGTGCTAAGGGTGCGTGAGAACCTTGCCACTGCAACTTTGCGTAGGAGTTCTCCGAAAAGGGGCATCTTTAGAAAAAGCGCATCAAGATGTAACCGCCCTTTTTCGGTTTGGTAGTATCTTTTGAGCAAAAAACTACCGATGATAAGCCCACCAATAAAAAAAGGAAAATACTGTTTAGTTAAGTGGCTGGCTTCAATGACAATCTGGGTAGGTAAGGGGAGCGCTTGCCCCATTTCGCCAAACATTTTCTGAAAAGTGGGTACCACGAAAATCATGATAATACTTAGAACCACGGTAGTGACGAAGAGCACAATGGCCGGATAAATCATGGCCTTTTTGACTTTGGCTTTAAGGGCCATAGCCTTTTCCATGTAAGTTGCCAGACGTTTTAGAGCGTGATCCAGGTTTCCGCTGGCCTCGCCAGCATCCACCATGTGGTAATAAAACTTGTCGAAAATTTTGGGATAGCGGTTAAGGGCCTCGGCAAAGGGTGTTCCTTCTTCTACGGCTTGTTTTATTTTGAAAATGACTTCTTTGAAATAGGCATTTTTTTGCTGGTTAGCCAAAGAATCAAGGGCCTGCACCAAAGGCAGCCCTGCCTCTAACATGGCTGCAAGTTGCCTGGTAAAAACTACTACTTCCCTTTGCTTTACCTTCTTTGGGGTGCTCAGGCGTGCTAAAAGTCCTGTCCCTTTAGCTTTTACCTTGATAGGGGTGATTTTTTGGCGCCTCAGTTTTATTTTAACGATGCGCTCGTCAGGGGCCTCAAGGGTCCCTTTTACGGTTTCTCCGGAAGGATTGCGACCAACCCACTCAAATACGGGCATAACACTTCCCCTTCTGTTTTTTTAATCTTTTTCGGCAAAACAGAAGGGGAAGTTAATTTTAGCGGCCAATCCAATAATTCGGGGCTTCTTTGGTGATAATTACGTCGTGAACGTGGCTTTCGCGAAGGCCTGCCGGGGTAATACGCACAAAACGAGCTTTGGTGCGCAATTCCTGGATGTTTTTGCACCCACAGTAGCCCATGCCAGAACGAAGTCCGCCCATGAGCTGATAAACCATGCCCGAGACCGGCCCACGATAGGGGACCCTGCCTTCAACTCCCTCTGGGACAAATTTGGCTGGAGAGTCAGCCTTCTGGAAATAGCGTTCGCCGCCGCCTTTCATCATGGCTCCGAGAGACCCCATGCCCCGGTAAACTTTATAGGTACGCCCTTCGTAGAGAATCATTTCGCCAGGGGCCTCGTCTGTGCCAGCAAAAAGCGAACCAATCATTACGGCATGGGCTCCGGCCCCAATGGCCTTGGTGATGTCACCTGAGAATTTGATGCCACCATCGGCTATGACCGGAATGTCGTACTTGTTAGCCACCGTGGCACTGTTGTGGATAGCAGAAAGCTGAGGGACACCAACGCCAGCTACAATGCGCGTAGTACAAATAGAGCCAGGGCCAACGCCTACTTTGATGCCGTCTGCCCCTGCCTTGATAAGGGCCTCAGCACCTTCAGCTGTGGCAATGTTTCCGGCAATGAGGTTGCATTCAGGGAAATGGGCTTTGATATCTTTTATCGCCTCGATAACGTTTTTTGAGTGGCCATGGGCAGAGTCTATGACAATCACATCGCACCCTACTTTGAGCAGGGCTTCCACATGTTGCAGGCGTTCCGGGCCAACCCCAACCGCAGCCCCTACGCGTAAACGGCCAAGTTCATCCTTGCAGGCATTGGGATATTTGCGCAGTTTTTCAATGTCTTTGATGGTGATGAGACCTTTTAAACAGAAATTTTCATCAACAATAAGAAGCTTTTCGATACGGTGCTGGTGAAGAATTTTTTTGGCCTCTTCAAGGGTGATGCCTGGGTCTGCGGTGATGAGATTTTCCGTGGTCATGACTTCTTTGACCGGGCGGTCAAGCTCAGTTTCAAAGCGAAGGTCGCGGTTTGTTACAATGCCTAAAAGCTTTTTCTCAGGGCCTTCAACCACCGGGACTCCAGAAATGCGATAATCCTCCATGATGCGTAGTACTTCGCGAATTGGCACTTCAGGGCCAATGGTTACCGGATCGATGATCATGCCGTACTCAGACTTTTTGACTTTCTCAACCTCGCGGCATTGTTCTTCAATGGACATGTTTCTGTGAATAATGCCAATGCCGCCTTCGCGCGCCATGCTTATGGCCATGCGAGCCTCGGTAACCGTATCCATGGCCGCCGAAAGAAGCGGAATATTTAGTTCGATGTTTTTGGTTATCCTGGTGCGCAGGTCCACATCCTTTGGCAAAACATGGGACTCTGCCGGCTGAAGCAATAAATCATCAAAGGTATAAGCCTCCTCAATAGGAAGATTAAGCATTTTGATCCACCTCTTTTTTAGTTATTTTCGGAAATATTTGAGTCTTTTTCGTAAAGATGCAAGAGGAGCCCTTCAAGAATACCTGTTTCGCTCACGCGAAAGTATTCAAGGCCTAAGGCTTCGGCAATTCCCAAAAATATTAAAGCCCCGGGCAGAATAATATCTTCACGGCCTTCTTCCATGCCTTTAAGTCTCAGTCGTTCCTGAGGCGAAAGCTTTGAAAGTTTGTCAATAAGTTGCCTGAGTTTGGAGACTTTTAATTTATGGCCGTGGGTTTTTTCTGGCAGATAATATTCCAGGCGAAGATCAAGGGCTGCAAGGCATGATGCCGTTCCCCCGGTGGCAATAGCTTCTTTGGGGGCATACTCTAAGTTCTTAATAGGGCTTAAGCTTTGGTCTATAACTTCTTTGGCAGTTTCAATTTCTTTTAGGGTGGGGATTTCGTCAACAGGAAAACACTTTTCTTTTAAGGTTACCGCACCAAGTGAAAGACTCCCCCAAGCATGAACTTTACTATCATTGCAAAGGACGTATTCGGTGCTTCCGCCACCAACGTCTATTATTAGACAGGGAAAGGCCTTTTTTTGCAAAAGGCAAAGCACACCCTTGGCGGTAAAAAAGGCTTCTTCTTCTGGGGAAAGGACTTTGATTTCTATACCGAGTTCGGTTTTAGCCTTTTCGATAAACTGAGCTGCGTTTTTAGCACGACGAAAGGCCTCAGTTCCCGCGGCAAAAACGTCTTCTGTCTCCGCTTGGGTTAGCAGGCCCTTGATTTCCTTAAGGGCCAAGAGGCCTCTTTTCATGGCTTCGTTTGATATTTCCCCGGTCTTAGAGAGACCGTCTCCCAGGCGCACGTTAAAACGTTTGCGCAATATGGGCCTAAAGGTGGGGTTATTTTTCCCTATTAACAAACGAAAGGTCTGGGTGCCCAGGTCAAGGCTCGCCTTGGCCGGGGTATTTAGTCTTTCTTTTAAGTCTTTCCCTGGCTTGAAAATAATGCGTTTGCGTGGGGGGAGGATCTGTTCCTTGCCAGTTTTAGGATTTTTGAAACGACGGGCTTTTTGTTCTCTTACCAAAAACCTTCCAAAGCCACGAATTTCAATCCTTTCTCCTTGTTTTAAGGCTGTTTTTAGGCGCTCAAAAAGAAGATCTAAAACGATTTCAAGGTCTTTGCGCCTGAAATCCGGAAACTTGCGCCATAGTTTGGTAACAAGATCGTTTTTGTTCATAGCTTATTGCCATTTAAGTAAATAAAGAGGTGCAAAAATAACCGCCAAATTCTCAGCCAAATTTTCTTCAAAAAGGTAACGCCACCAAAATCTTTCCTTTTGGAGATAAACTAGCTGGGGCCTTTCTTTTATCCCTGCAAGTTTAGCAGCAAGATAAATGGCATCGTTAAAATTGCCAAGCTCATCTACTAGGCCATATTCTTTTGCCTTTTTTCCGGTAAAGACCCGGCCATCAGCAAATTTTTTGATTTCTTCGGGATTAAGCCCACGAGAAGTGGCAATAGCTTCTACAAACTGCTGATAAACATCTTTTATTGTCTGGTATAGCACTTTCTTTTCATCTTCTCTTAAAGGGCGAAACATGCTTCCTGTGTCTTTATAAGGTCCACTTTTTAAGATAGTGGTTTCAATGCCGACTTTTTCAAGCAACTTGCTCACATTTGGCACCTGGATCATTACGCCAATGCTTCCGGTCATGGTGCCAGGGGCAGCAACTATCTTTTGGGCTCCAAGAGCTACGTAAAGACCACCAGAAGCGGCAACCGAGCCCATAGAGGCCACTACCGTTTTTTTCTGGGCGAGTTCTTTTAGGGCAAGGTAAATCTCCTGAGAAGCTCCCACGGCACCCCCTGGACTATCAATACGCACTACCACGGCTTTTACATGGTCGTTTCTTTCGTAATTTCGAATAACGCGCAAAGTTTTGTCAGCATCGGTAATTAGACCTTTTATTTCAACGATTCCTATTTTGGGGCCGGTGCTTAAAGTGGGTTCTCCCCTAAGGAGCAATAAAATTCCGATGAAAAAAACAATGATAAAAAAAAGAAAGATAACCCCTAAAAAAGTTAATATGCCCTGTAAAAATTTTTTGACCATTTACCAGCTCCCCTTGGCTGGAAGGAGATAAAAACGCAAAGAGGCGGGATGTTCCCGCCTCTTTATGGCTTGTTATTAGCTTTTTTCGGAATTAAGCGTTTCTTTAAGAATAGCCCCAAGGGTAATGCTTCCGCCTTTTTGTTCTTTGCTGAACTCGCTGAAGTGCTTTTTCTCTTCGTCTTCTTTGAGCTTTTTGATGGAAAGCCCGATACGGCGTGCTTCTGGTTCGACTTTTACTACCTTTGCTTTAACTTCCTGGCCAGGTTCAAACATCCCCACCGGCGTTTTTACTTTCTTATCAGAGATTTCTGAAACATGGATAAGCCCTTCAACGCCTTCTTCAAGCTCCAAAAAAACGCCAAAATCAGTAACGTTTGAGACTTTTCCTGTGACCACACTTCCCACGGGATATTTTTCCGGCACACTGAGCCAGGGATCAGGGGTGAGTTGTTTAACCCCTAAAGCAAGCTTTTCTTTTTCCCGGTCGATTTTAAGGATTGCCGCCTGGATGGTGTCTCCGGGCTTATATAAGTCCCCTGGATGTTTTATACGCCCCCAGGAAAGATCAGAGACATGAATAAAACCGTCTATTCCTTCCATTACTTCTACGAAGACGCCAAAATCAGTTACGGTTTTAACAGGGGCCTCAATGACCATCCCTTCAGAGAACTGTTCCACCAATACGTCCCAGGGATTTGGTTCGACTTGTTTAAGCGAAAGGGAGATGCGGCGATTTTCTTCGTCAACACCCAGCACAACTACTTCGACTTTGTCCCCAACAGAAAGCATGTCGCGCGGGTGTTTGATACGCTTTGTCCAGGAAAGCTCTGATACGTGGATCAAGCCTTCAACTCCTGGCTCAAGCTCAACAAAAGCGCCAAAATTGGTGAGAGAAACCACTCGGCCTTCTACCTTCTTGCCTTCGGGGTATTTTTCCTTGGCAGTTTCCCATGGGTCAGGGGTGAGCTGTTTAACTCCCAGGGCGATTTTTTCTTTGTCTCGGTCATATTTGATAACTTTTACTTTGATTTTGTCACCCACTTTAAAGTAGTTTGAAGGGTGTTTGACGCGCCCCCAGGAAATATCTGAGACATGAAGCAGACCATCAACCCCGCCAAGATCTACAAAAACGCCGTAATCAGTGATGCTTTTAACCGTACCCTCAAGCACTTGGCCTTCTTCAAGGCTTTCAAGGAGGGCCTTTTTCTTGGCTTCTATTTCTTTTTCAAGGTAGTTTTTATGGGAAACCACGATGTTTCCCTTTTTACGGTCCGCATTTACTATTTCCACTTTTAAAGTTGTGCCGATGATTTCTTCGGGATTTTTGGGAGGTTTTAAAAATGCCTGAGAAAAGGGCAAAAAGGCCCTTATTCCTTCAATATCTACGGCAAAGCCGCCTTTGATGCGCTCTAAAACATAAGCTTCAAGAGGTGTTCCTTCTCTTTGAGCCTGGCTGATTTTTTCCCAGGCCCGGCGGCGCTGAAGTTTTTTATAAGATACCCGCACCATGCCATCTGCGGTGCGCAAGTTTTCTACGATGACTTCAACTTCGTCTCCGGGTTTAACTTTTACCTCGCCATCAGGGCCCTTGAATTCTGCAAGGGGTGCTATCCCTTCGCTTTTGTAACCGATGTCAATGATCACCCATTCTGGGTCAACCCGCAGGACCTTTCCGGTGGTAATGTCTCCGCGGGAAATGGTAGTGATTTCTCCGGCAAGAAGCTCCTCAAAGCTTTCTTCCGGAGTCTGGTTTTGTGTTTCAACTGCGTTTTCCATGGCCTCAACCTCCCTTAATTTGACTGCACCTTATACCACCCAGCGGCACAAAATTCAATGCGCAGAAAAAATTAGCCCTGGCTTTTTCAAAATAAATGCTCATTTTTAAGTTAGAAAAAATCAGGAGGTGAGAGTATGCCGGTAATCATTGGTCCGCAGGAGATTAAAGAATTCGACGTAGATGCCATGGCGATCAGGGTCTTTCTTAAGGCACTTGAGATCATAGGTGGTCCGCGCAAGCTGATCGAGTATCGCAACTTAACTTGGATAACAAGCCTGATGGAGGCCTCTTACGCCATTGTTTTGGCAGAGGAGGCCTTTAAAACCGAAGACGACATTGCGGAATTTTTAGGCCTTACGCGCCAGACAGTGCGTAATATCTTGCGTGCTGAGCCTGAACTTGTCCTTAAAAAACTAGAAGGTGAGCTACAGGAAAAAACTCCGCGGGCACATACCGCAGGTGGCCTTGCCAAACTTGCCTACAAAGAAATCAAAGAAGGCCGCGATGCCCTTATCTTTTTCTCTGCGGTGCTTCAAGAAAGCGCAAGGGTACTTGGGGTAGGCTGGCCAGCAGAGGTGCTGGTGCGTATCAAAGGGCTTTCCTGGCCAGCTGAACCAGAAATAGTTGCTGAGCGACTGGCAGGGCTTGTGGTAGATGGCAAGGCCCTTGATGCGCTGGTGCGTGAACATGAAGGCCCCATTGATCATCCACGGGTGCTTTTACATTTTCTTTCGCAAAAGTTAAAAGAGGCCTAGTCTCTTGCCCTGTCAACGGAACGATAGGCCAAAAATAGACACAGACACGCAAGAACCACCAGAATCAAAAAAGAGGACCAGACAGGGCCCTTCCCATAAGCCGCGTTTCTTATGAAATGAGACGCATGGGTCAAGGGGAGGGCCTTTAAAATTACCTGGACCACCCCGGGCATGTTTTCTACCGGAAAAAAAGTTCCCCCAAGGAAGACCATGGGTGTGATGATAAAGTTAGAAATAAGGGCCTGGTCTGCATGGGCCTTGATGATCATGGCGGAAGTGACCCCAAGACTTGCAAAAATAAACGCGTTTAAAAAAACCCCAAACCAAAAGAAAAAGTCATAGCTGAGATGTACTCTGGCCAAAAAAGAAACTGCTATGATAACCGATACAGACAAGAAGGCCCGGGTAACCCCGGCAAGTATTTCTCCCAGCACATAGGCCACGTTTGAAATAGGAGCTGCTTGAAACTCTTCGAAAACCCGCAGGTAAAACCGGGCTACGTTTATTTCAACGTTAATACCAAAACCCTGGGTCATGGATGAAGCTGCTACCAGCCCGGGGATAAGAAATTCAAGATAAGGCCTTCCGCCAACCTGGATATTTTTGCCAAGCCCAAGCCCAAAAGCCACCAAGTAAAGAATAGGTGAGACCGAAAAAGAAAGAAGCATGCGCGGCAGGCGATGCCAGATGATCAGAAGCTCTCTCAAATAAACCGCGAAAAATCCCTTCATACTTTTTTCCCGGTAAAGTTTACAAAGGCGTCTTCCAGGTTGACGCGCCTTAAAGTAACAGTCTTGGGACCCTTTGAAAGCGAAAGGGCAAAGGCCTCGGCCTCTTTGCGCGAAGGGAAAAACTTTGTTTCAAGCTCTGTCTCGTGGATAATATCAACCGCATACTCCCCAAGGCGCTTTATCAGGGCCTGAGGGGTATCAACCGTAACTAAACGTCCACCATCAATAAATGCCACCCTTTCGGCCAAAAACTCGGCTTCTTCGATGTAGTGGGTGGTAAGAAGAATCGTAGTGCCCTCTTGCTGGATACGCTTGATAAGTCCCCAAAGCTTGCGCCTTATGTGGGGGTCAAGGCCCACGGTGGGTTCATCAAGAAAAAGAATGCGCGGTTCGTGAAGTAGGGCCCGTATGATGAGAAGCCTCCGCCGCATGCCCCCTGAAAGGGTGCGTACTTTGCTTCCGGCTCTTTCAAGGAGCTCTGCAAATTCCAGAAGTTTTCTACTTCTTTTGCGAATCTCTTTTCGACTAAGTCCGTAAAGAAGCCCATGTATCAGGAGGTTTTCGTTAACCGTGAGTTCAAGGTCAAGGTTAACGGCCTGGGGCACAAGCCCTGCCATTTTTTTTGCCCGGACTGGATTATCAAAGACAGATATGTCAAAGAAAAAGGCCTGGCCGGCGGTTGGGCGTGTGAGCCCGCAAAGAATGCGAATGGTAGTGGTTTTGCCGGCACCATTTGGCCCAAGAAGGGCAAAAAGCTCACCTTCATTTATTTCAAAGGAAACGCCTTTTAAAGCGTTTATCGCACCATAACGCTTGACAAGATTTTCAACCTTTACGGCAAACACTATTTGGCCACAAAGTTGATGAGCTTATTGGGAACGTAGATGACTTTTTTGATTTCTTTGCCCTCAAGATGACGCATCACTTTAGGGCTTTTTAACGCTTCTTCTTTAACAAAGCTTTCCTCAGCACCTGCGGGCACACGAATTTGATCTCTTAGCTTCCCGTTTACCTGAATGGCAATGGTTACTTCGTCAGCCTTAAGGGCGCTTTCGTCATAGGTGGGCCAGGGGGTATCTGAGACAAGGCTTTCTTTGCCAAGCCTTTCCCAGAGTTCTTCAGCGATATGTGGTGCCATGGGCGCAAGCAAAAGGATTATAGCTTCAATAGCCTCGCGCATCACCGGCCAGAATTCCTTTTCATTGGTGAATTTGGCCAGGGCATCGTAGCTGGCATTCACCAGTTCCATGATGGCAGCAATAGCGGTGTTGAATTGATAGCGTTCTTCGATGTCCTGGGTCACTTTGGCAATGGTCTGGTGGGTCTTGCGCCTAAGCTCCTTAAGACCTGGAGGCAGGGCGTCTTGTTTTCCCTCATAGGCAGCGGTGTTTTTCAAGTTATCGAGATTTTCGATAACCAGGCGGAACACACGTTGCAAAAACCGGTGAGCCCCTTCAATGCCAGAGTCACTCCACTCAAGGTCTCTTTCAGGCGGAGCCGCAAAAAGCATGAAAAGCCGCACGGTGTCTGCTCCGTAGCGTTCAATCATGGCGTTCGGGTCAACCACGTTGCACTTGCTTTTAGACATTTTTTCAAAGCGGCCAATTTTGACTTTGGCGCCACAACCCTCTTTAAGACAAGTGCCTTCAGGGGATACTTCTTCTGGGTAAAGCCAGCCGTGCTTGGGGCAGCGGTAAGTTTCTTTGATAACCATGCCTTGGGTAAGGAGCCTTTCAAAAGGCTCGTCAAGATCCAGGTATCCTAGGTCGCGGAGCACCTTGGTAAAAAAGCGGGCGTAGAGAAGATGCAAAATAGCGTGTTCAATACCGCCGATGTACTGGTCAACCGGAAGCCAATAAGAGACTTTTTCTTTATCAAGGGGCTCTTCCGCGTGGGGGCAGGCAAACCTTGCAAAATACCAGGAAGACTCCACAAAGGTGTCAAAGGTGTCTGTTTCGCGGCGGGCCGGTCTTCCGCATTTCGGGCAGGTGGTTTCCACAAAAGATGAAAGCCGCGGAAGTGGCGAGCGCCCTTGTTCGTCTAGCTCTGCGTCAAGAGGAAGCGTAACCGGAAGGTTTTCTATTTTTTCAGGGACAATGCCGCATGAATCGCAGTAGATCACCGGGATGGGGCAACCCCAGTAACGCTGGCGTGAAACCCCCCAGTCCCTTAAGCGGTAGGTGATTTTGCGGCGACCAAGGCCTTTTTCTTCAAGATAGGCAATTACTTTTTGTTTGCCTTCTTCGCTTGGGAGCCCGGAAAATGGCCCGGAGTTAACCATAATGCCAGGGTCTTCATAGGCCGCTTCTAGGGTCTCTGGGCTAAGTTCTTCGCCTTCTGGCTGAATGACCACTTTGATGGGGAGCCCATATTTCTTGGCAAATTCGAAATCACGCTGGTCATGTGCAGGCACTGCCATTACGGCGCCTGTTCCGTATTCCATCAAGACAAAGTTTGCGGCATAAACAGGGATTTTTTCGCCGGTTAAGGGATGTTTGGCGTAAGCTTTAAGGAATAGGCCTTTTTTCTCAAAATCGCCTTCTTCAATCTTGCGCCGCTCACGTCTTGCTTCTGCGAGAAATTTTTCAAATTCCTCTTTAAGGGAAGGGGCTTTTTCAGCGAGTTTGCGTGCCAAAGGATGTTCTGGCGAAAGGCTAATGAAGGTTACCCCGTAAAGGGTGTCGGGTCTGGTGGTAAAGACCACGATTTCTTCTGGTTCACCAAGCAGGGGAAAGCGAATTTCAGCGCCTTCGCTTTTGCCAATCCAGTTTATCTGCATGGCAAGGACCTTCTCAGGCCACTTGCCTCGGAGTTTTTCAATGTCAGCCAAGAGTTCTTCGGCATAGTCCGTTATCTTGAAAAACCAGCCTTCCATTTCCTTGAGCACTACTTCTTCACCGCAGCGCCAGCAGCAGCCGTCTTCAACCTGTTCGTTGGCAAGAACCGTCTGGCAGCTTTCACACCAGTTAACCGTGGTCTTTTTGCGGTAAGCCAGGCCGCGCTCAAGCATCTCAATAAAAAAGCGTTGCTCATGCTTGTAGTAATCAGGGTCACAGGTGGCAAGCTCTCTTTCCCAGTCATAAGAAAGACCAAGGCGCTTTAACTGTTTGCGCATGTAGGCGATGTTTTCGTAAGTCCACTTGGCGGGATGAATTCCGTGTTTGATGGCCGCGTTTTCCGCGGGAAGGCCAAAGGCGTCCCATCCCATGGGATGGAGTACGTTTTTGCCACGCATTTTTTGAAAGCGCGCTATTACGTCACCGATGGCATAGTTGCGCACATGTCCCATGTGAATGCGCCCAGAAGGATAGGGAAACATCTCAAGCACGTAATACTTGGGTTTTGGAGCGTTGTCCTCAGCAGCAAAGGTCTTTTTTTCTTCCCAGGTCTTTTGCCACTTGTTTTCAATCTCCTGGAAATCGTATTTGGCGCGGGCCATGGCGCAACTGCCTCCTTTAGAGTTCTTTTATTTTTTCAACTACGTATGCCCCAAACTCTGAGCACTTTACTTCTTTAGCCCCTTCAATCTGGCGGGCAAGGTCGTAGGTGACGACTTTGTCCTGCACTGCCCGGGAGATACCTTCCCAGATAAGATCTTTTACTTCCTTCCAGCCAAGGTATTCAAACATCATGGCGCCAGAAAGTATTACCGAGCTTGGATTTACTTTGTCGAGGCCGGCATATTTAGGGGCTGAACCGTGGGTAGCTTCAAACACCGCGTACCCGTCGCCTATATTGGCTCCTGGAGCCATCCCAAGGCCACCCACCTGGGCTGCCAGGGCGTCTGAAATGTAGTCGCCGTTTAAGTTTGGCATGGCAAGCACGTCGTATTCTGCTGGTCTTAGAAGTGCCCATTGAAACATGGCATCAGCAATGCGGTCGTTTATAAGGATTTTGCCCTGGGGGAGTTTTCCGTCGTATTTTTCCCAGAGTTCGTCTTCGGTGATGGTTACTTCGGGGAACTCGTCTTTGGCAAGTTCATAGCCCCAATTGCGAAAAGCCCCTTCGGTGTATTTCATAATGTTTCCTTTGTGCACCAAAGTCACACTTTTGCGACCGTGGTCAAGGGCATATTGAATGGCCTTGCGCACGTGGCGTCTTGTGCCAAAGCGGCTTATGGGTTTGATACCAATGCCAGAGTCTTCACGGATCTCTTTGCCCAATTCATCACGGATGAAGGCGATGATCTTTTTGGCTTCAGGAGAGCCTGCTTCCCACTCAATGCCAGCATAGACGTCTTCGGTGTTTTCCCGAAATACGACCATGTCAACAAGCTCTGGGCGCTTAACCGGACTTGGCACCCCAGGCACCCACTTAACCGGGCGCACACAGGAGTATAGATCAAGCACCTGACGGATGGTGACGTTTAGGCTTCTGAATCCTTTGCCCACCGGGGTGGTAAGGGGGCCTTTTATAGAGACGACGTATTCGCGAAGGGCTTCGATGGTTTCTTCGGGGAGGTAATTCCCTGTTTCTTTAAAGGCCTTTTCACCGGCAAGAACTTCTTTCCAGTGGACTTTGCGCTTACCACCATATGCCTTTTCCACGGCAGCGTTCCACACAGGCATTGCTGCCCTCATAATATCAGGGCCGATGCCATCGCCTTCAATATAAGGGATGATAGGTTCATCGGGTACGATAAGCTTGGCATCTTCAGTTAGTTTTATTTTCTCTGGGGCCATAAGTTCCTCCTTTTAAAAAAAACATTTTTTTAGTCAATTCTTCGGGATCCGTTCCTATTTATCGCTCCGAAAAATGGGAGCGGACCCTAAACAACGTCTGTCTTTTAATATTCTCCTTTAATAAAAAGCATTTGCTGGTCATTTAAAACACGTTTTTTTTGTGATATCAACAAGGTTATGCGTTACCAGCAAATTAAAGAATACTGTCGTCCGTGTTTGGAAAGGCTTGCCAGGCAGGCAATAAGCCTAGGTTGCGGAGAAAATGAGGAAAATCTTTCGTATGCCCTAATGTGGCTAGATGAGCTTTACGATGAGAATACTCCTCCGCCAATAATCGCCTCAAAGCTTCACCACCGGGTTAAAAAAGTCTGCCGAAATGACGATCCTTACAGCCCTTTAAAAGAAAAAGAAATAGCCCTTGCCCAGAAAGTCTCTTCAGAGCTTCGCAAAAATTTTAAAGATGAATTTGATGATCTCATGTGTTTTTCCCTTTTGGGTAATGCCATAGATTTTTTTCGTCCGCTTGAAGAGCTTGAACAGGCTTTTCGCCAGGGGGTAACTCTTGCCTTAAACGATCTCCCAAAGATTGAAAAGCGCCTTGATACGGCCGAAAAAATTCTCCTTCTTACCGACAATGCCGGGGAAGTATTTTTTGACTTACCGCTTCTTTCCTGGTTTAAGGAAAACGGTTTTGAAATTTATTACGTGGTCAAGCCTAAACCCATTCAAAATGACTTGTCTCTTCAGGATTTAAAACGCCTGGGGATGGGAATCCCAGCTAAAGTGATAACTACCGGGGCAGAGATGGTGGGTCTTGATCTTTCCCTTGCCTCTGATGAATTTAGACACCTTTATCACGAAGCTGATCTTGTGCTGGCCAAAGGGATGGGCCACTTTGAGACATTGAGCGTATTTCCCGGGCGCGAAGAGCTAGTTTTTATGCTTTGTGCCAAGTGTGTGCCCGTGGCCAAGGCCTTAGAAGTGCCGCAGAACAGCTACGTTATATTATTTGAGAACTTCAGCTAGTTCCCCCCTGTGCAATATTTTGCCTTCAATCGCAGGGCTCCGTTCCTGTTTTTCGTTCTGAAAACAGGATCGGATCCTCGGTAAGCATTGTAAAAAAATGTTTACATAAAAAACTGGAATGAAATGTGATTTTATTGTTGACGAAGCAAAAAATTTGATTAACTTTAAGATAAAAATAATTCTAAAGTAAGGAGGCCAAAATGGCACAGAGGTTAGAAGTTTATAAGTGTAATGTGTGTGGCAACATCGTAACTGTTCTTCACAGTGGTCAGGGGGTCTTGGTGTGCTGTAACCAACCTATGGAATTGCTAAAAGAAAACACCACCGATGCTTCCCAGGAAAAACACGTTCCTATAATCGAAAAAACCGACGGTGGCTACAAAGTAAAAGTTGGGAGCGCTCCACATCCCATGGAAGAAAAGCATTATATCGAATGGATTGAGTTAATCGTGGGGACGAAAAGCTACATACAATTTTTGGTTCCAAGGGATGCCCCTGAAGCAGATTTCAAAGTAGAGGCTGATGGTCCGGTAGCAGCACGAGCATATTGCAATCTTCATGGTCTCTGGAAGGCCAATTTATAAAATTTAATCGGGCCGGGGGCATCCCGGCCTAAACAATAGAACTAACAAAGGAGGGGATGGTATGCCGCCCATTAAAGTGAAAGACGATATCTATTGGGTTGGAGCAGTTGATTGGAATGTCAGGGATTTTCACGGTTATTCCACCAAAAGAGGCTCAACTTACAATGCCTTCTTAATAATTGACGAAAAGATCACCCTTTTTGACACCGTCAAAAAGCCTTTTACTAATGATCTAATTCACAAGCTTATTAAGGTGTTGGGAGATCCTGAAAAAATCGACTACATCGTGGTAAACCACGTGGAGATGGACCACTCAGGTGCACTACCTGAGATCATAAAAAGGGTAAAACCAGAAAAGGTCTTTTGTTCTCCAATGGGGTATAAGGGCCTTAAAGAACACTTTAATTGTGATGATTGGCCCTTGGTGGAAGTAAAAAGTGGAGATTCTATCTCTCTTGGGAAAAGAACCGTCCAGTTTCTTGAAACCAGAATGATTCACTGGCCAGATAGCATGGTTTCTTATATCCCGGAAGAAAAAATTCTTGTTTCTCAGGATGCCTTTGGCCAGCATTACGCCACCAGCGAACGTTTTGATGATGAGGTCAAGTATGACGAGCTTATGCAAGAGGCTGCCAAGTACTACGCCAACATTGTTTTGCCTTTTTCTCCACAGGTTGAAAAGATACTTAAAACCATCGAAGAGATGAAGCTAGAAATTGAAATGATTTTGCCTGACCACGGCGTTATTTGGCGCTCTCATATTAAAGATATCGTCGATGCTTATAAGCGCTGGTGTACGTACCAGGCTCGCGATTATGCCTTAGTGGTTTATGCCACCATGTGGCACAGCACGGAAAAAATGGCCATGGCGATTGCCGATGGTATCATGAGTGAAGGTGTATCCGTCAAAGTAATGAACGCAAGCATTGATCACCGTAGTGACATTATGACCCAGGTCCTTGAGGCTAAGGCCCTTGTATTTGGTTCTTCTACGCTTAACAACAACATGTTACCTCAAATGGCTGACGTGCTTACCTACATCAAAGGCCTCAGGCCGCGCAAAAAACTTGGCGCAGCCTTTGGTTCTTTTGGCTGGAGTGGAGAAGCAGTAAAACACATGAATAAATACCTCGAAGAAATGCAGGCAGCGCTAGTTCATCCGGGTTATAAAGTCAAGTTTGTTCCCACTCATGACCAGCTTAAAGAATGTCGCGAAATTGGTGTCTCTATCGCAAGGGCCATAAAGGAAAAACAAAATGCCTAGCTTTTCCTGTCGTGATTTAAAAAGGGAGATCCTCAATCTTCTTGCCAAAAAGGATCTCCCTTTTATTCTAGAAGAAGTCAAAAATTTCCCGCCTAAAAAGACTATAAACGTTTTAATTGGGGCTCTTTGTCATCGGGAAGAAGAAGTTAGGCGGAAAGCGATTGCCGCCATTGGTCCGGTGGTAGCTCAAATCGCCGCAAAAGATTTAGAAGCAGCCCGCGTGATTGTCAGGCGCTTTATGTGGATGCTTAACGAAGAATCAGGTGGCATGGCCTGGGGTGTGCCTGAGGCCATGGCTGAAAGCCTTGCAAATCACCGCAAACTTGCTGAAGAATATACCTCAATCCTTATTTCGTATATCTGGGAAGAGGGTAACTACCTAGAATATCCTCCGGCTCAAAGGGGCGTGGTGTGGGGAATAGGCAGACTTGCCCAGGTTTTTCCTGATCTTTTGGAAAAACACAAAGCGCCTCAATACGCATTGCATCTTTCAGATTCGTCAGATCCCTTTGTGCGTGCCTTCTGGATATGGGCATATCTTCAGATGAAGCCTCTAATTGGAGGTTTAAAAGAAGAAGTGGTTTGCAAGCTTAAAAAAATGCCTACTTCCGAATTAAATCTTCTCTTTTATGATGGTAATGATTTACGAAGGGTAAGTTACGCTGAACTTTTAAAAGAGGCCCTGAAAGCCTATTTATAGCAAACCATAATAATTGAGACTCTATTGCAAAAATCCTTGACAATAATCCTAATTTCTTGGTAAAAAATTTCTACCGCTTGTTTTAATCTTTGGCCCGCGCTTCTGCGGTCTCTTTTTTAAAGGAGGTGCCTATGCTTAAAAAGCCAAATTTTGTGACCAAAATCGACCAACTCCCTATTGCCTTGGAAAATAACAGAATCAAAGAAGTTGTGCGGAAATATCCCATGAAATGCACAGAATATTATTTGGGCCTCATCAATTTTAACGATCCGCGGGATCCCATTGCAAGGCTTATCCTTCCCAATGAAGAAGAATTAATGGAATGGGAATGGGGACGCCTTGACCCCTCAAACGAAAGTGCATACACCGTGATGCCCGGGATGCAACATAAATACGACACTACTGTTTTGGTGCTTGCAAGTAACGTTTGCGCTGGTCTTTGCCGCTATTGTTTTCGTAAGAGGCTTTTTATTGACGGTGGCCGGCCTGAGCGCCTGGAAGATATTGATGCTGCTATGGATTACATTGCTTCTCATCGAGAGATTACGAACGTGATTCTTTCTGGTGGCGACGGTCTCATGCTTTCTAACCGCCGTCTAAAAGAATTTCTTTCTAAACTCAGGGCTATCGACCACGTTGGTATTATCCGTATCGGAAGCAAAGTGCCTGCTTTTTATCCTCAAAGGATTACCGAAGACCAGGAGCTTTTAGAAATTATTAAGACCTACTCCACGCCAGCAAAACGCATCTACGTCATCGTTCACTTTGATCATCCACGTGAGTTAACCGACGAAGCTCTTAAGGCTTGTGATCTTTTAATGAAGGCAGGAGCTATTTTGTTGAATCAGACCCCTATCATCCGCGGCGTGAATGATGATCCAGAAGTAATGGCTGAGCTTTTTAGAAAGCTTTCTTTTGCTGGAATTGCACCATATTACATCTTCCAATGCCGTCCTACTATCGGAAACAAACCCTATGCCGTTCCCATTGAAGAAGGCTACCAGATATTCGAAAAGGCGAGGGGGCTTGTTTCAGGGCTTGCCAAACGGGCACGCTTTACCATGTCTCACGAACTTGGCAAACTAGAGATATTGGCCCTTACAGAAGAAAAGATTATTTTTAAATTCCACCGGGCTGCGGATAATAAAAATACTGGTAAAATACTCATTTATCGCAGAAACCCTGATGCTTATTGGCTTGATGATTATAAAGAAATGATTTCATCTCATTATTTATTAGAAGAAGAAAAACCTGCTTACTCATATTATATTTAGACCTATGGAAGAAAAGGCTGAGCAGGAACCAAAGTTTTTGGTTGACTTACATGTCCACACGGATGTATCTCCGTGTGGACATCAAAGTCTTGAGGCGTGTTTGGAAAGGCTTTCAAAAATCGGCTACCACGCGGTTTGCATCACAGACCATTTCTCAACTCAAGCCAGGGAAATATTTGCCAACTTGAGCTTTAACGGAAAAGTCAGAATATTTTTCGGCATGGAATACTCTGCCCCAGAAGGAGACTTTTTGCTCTTTGCTGAAGAAGAACTTCCTAATTTTCCTTATGGTCTTTCGGCGCGCGAGGTCCTAGCAGAGATAAAAAAGCTAAATGGTCTTGCTATCTGGGCACATCCTTTTCGTTGGGGGAACGAACCCGATGAGTCTCTTCTTGAAGAGGGGTTAGTCCATGCCATTGAAGTGATAAACGGAAGAACGGCTCCCCAAGACAATGCCAAGGCTTTCGGTCTTGCAGAAATCTACGGTCTTCCCATGGTTGCTGGAAGTGACGCCCACACCACCGAAGAACTAGGCATTGTAGCAAATTTTGTAGACAGGCCCGTTGAAACCATTAGCGATTTGTTTGACCTAATAAAAAAAGGAGCCCTTGAACCTACTATTTTGCGTGCAAGTGTGAAAAGTATTTATACGCGCTTTGCTATCAGGGACTATAAATAAGCCCTTCAATGGTGTCTCTGATTTCTTCAGGTGGTACCCAGCGAATACCGAGCTTGTCAGCAAGGGCCAAAATGCCTCTGTCAGCTGAAAGTAAGAGGCCATCAAGCTCAAGGGCCAGCAAGATAAGCTCAATGTCTTCTTTGGAATCGACAATGCCTTCTCGTAGGGCTTCGCGATATCTGCGGCGCAGGGCGTTTATAATTTCATCCGGGCTGCGGTGTGCAGAAGCCCTCACAGCATCTTCAGCCACCCGCAGGCCTTTGTTTATGCGTTGTCTGATATCGTCGATTAATTCGTAAAGTAAAAATGCCGGTATCTGAATTTCATATTTTTTGGGGGATTTTACCCGAAATACCGCCCGGGCCTTGGGAGGGACTTTTGCGTTTTTAAGCATCTTTTTGAGTTCTTCGTAAACGGAAGAGGGCATGTACACCCTTACGTTGGGGGCCTCTGCTACCAGTTCTAAAAAGTTTGCAAAGGCTTCGTTTGGGTTTTTACCAAACTCCCTATAAACATCAGGATTGGTAAAAACACTGGTATCTGGAATAAGGCGTTCCCTTTCTGTTTCGAGTTCAAAGGTCATAATTTTGCTCTCAGGGTTGCTGAGGTTTCCTTTAAAAGTGATAGCGCTTTTTCTACCAAGTTTTCAGGCAAAGTTCCCATGCCACAGCTGGGAGTAATCAAAGAGTGTCTTAAGATTTCTTGGTAGTCTAATTGGGCCTTTTGTGCAAGTTCTTCTATGGAAGAATCAAGTTTACCGACCAGTTCGTCAGCTTCTATATTTGCCAATACCTCTGGCTTAAGGGTGGGGACTATGCCCCAGGCGATAACTTTTCCTTCGGCTATAAAATTTTTGAGGTCTTCGGCAAACAGAAGAAAACGATCAAGATAATCAAAGGCGTCAAAATTAAGCACATCAAGCCCTGCTTCTATGAGGAGGTCCCACTCGGTGTTGGCACAAACGTGGACTCCTACTAGCCCTTCTCTTTCTTTGATTTCGAGAGCAACTTCTGAGAGCGCGGCAAGTATTTCTTCGCGACTTACCCCCACAAAGGCCGAAGAACCAAAACCAGAAAGGGCTGGCTCATCAAGGAAAATGATCACTGGCATGCCAAGTTCTTTTAAGAATTCTGCTTGATATGCTGCTTTCATAGCAACCATTTTTATGATGATGTCTCGCAGAGGGGGATCATAAAAGGCAGCCTTGCCTTCAGGAGTTTTGATCCCGGTGGCCAAAGTAAAAGGGCCTGTGATTTGCCCTTTTACGGCAAAGGCATTTTCCTTGCTTTTAAAGTTTTCTTTTAAAAGATAAAGTCCTTTTGCTTCGGTTTCTTTAATGACAAAAAGGCTCTCTGAAAGGGGTTTTCCGCCTTCTTTAACCGCCATGTATTCTTCGTAAAAAGCAAGCATTTCTTCTTCAAAACCAGGGCTTGTGGGATCAATAACCAATTTTTCAGGGTCAAAGCCCGGAAGCCCGTGGCTAAACTGGATGAGCATTCCTTCGTGAGGAAAGGCTGGAAGTTGAGGCCAGCATGGAATTTCAGGGGTATATTTAAAAATTAAATCCATGGCTTTTTGGTAATCACTTCCAGGGAAACTTCCGATCAGAGTAGGTAAAGCGTTTGCTTTGATCATGAAAACAACCTCCTTGTTTTATGGAAGCTCTTTTACCAAAATATCGGCATATTCGCCAAGGAGAAAACAATAGTTTAAAATTTAAGACATGCGCCGAAATCCTTTTGAAGTTTTGGGCATATCGCCAGAAATAGTCCGCGAACTTGACGATGAAGCCCTTTTTGGTCTGGTAAAGGCTTGTTACCGCGCTCTTCAGCGGGCTTACCATCCGGATCTGCAAGGAAGTGATAAAGAAAAAGCCGTGGAACTAAACCTTGCCTTTGAAGCCCTTGATCTTGAACGCAACCCTGATTCCTTTGAGGCCCACCGTAAGGCATATTTAAAGCGCCTTTCACGGCGCACCCAAAAGCGTACCATTGATGAGTTAAACAAAAGGCTGGCCCAGCTTCTAAGGCAGCAGGAATTACTTGCTGATAACTTTTGGCGGCATCTTATGGAAGCCTCTGAAAAAGCAAACGCTACCCTTTTTCCTGAAAAGCCAAAGATGACTAAAGTCCTTCTCCTTGATATCGGCCTTAGGTTTAACGCTTCTTTTACCGGATTTTCCCGCCAGGTGGCCTTTAAAGAGATGCTCTTCGATGAAGAAGGAAAGCTTTATTGCCGTTTTCCTCGAAGACGTAATTTTCAACCCGTTAATTTTATAACCCTTGTGGGTTCAGTCTCAAGGCGTCGTTTAGAAATATGGCCCCTTTTAGAAAGACGCCCCACCAAAGAAGCGGCAGATGCTGGGCTTCCTGATTTAAAGGCCTTTCAAATTATAAATGCTCTTCAGGTGGAAGTGTTTAAACGCACTTGTCTTCCCCTTCTTAAAACAGAGCTTAAAGAGAATTCCTATCTTTTTTCCCTTCATCGTCGTTATAACGTGCTTGAACCGCTGGTTTTTCTGGAAGGGATGATTCTCAAAATAGAAGCCGCTTCCCCCAAAGATCTGAACAAGATTGTCAAAAAACATGGTGAACCTTTACATAAATGTCAAAGCCTTCCCCCAGGATTCCTGGCTTTGGATTCAGGCCAGGAGTAATTTTCGCTGGCATAGTTTTTGAATTTCGGTAGGGTGCTTTTAAAAATTAGGAGGGAGAAGCATGAAAAAAATCGAAGCTATTATCAAGCCTTTTAAACTGGAAGAGGTAAAGGAAGCGCTGGCTGAAATTGGTATTAAAGGTATGACTGTAAGCGAAGTGAAAGGTTTTGGGCGCCAGAAGGGTCATCGGGAGATTTACCGCGGTGCAGAGTACATCGTGGATTTTCTTCCCAAGGTAAAGATAGAATTGATTGTAGATGATGACCAGGTGGAAAAAGTCGTAGAAACCATTATCAACAGTGCACGCACCGGGAAAATCGGCGACGGCAAGATTTTTATCCTGCCGGTGGAAGATGTCATTCGTATCCGTACCGGGGAAAGGGGTCCGGAGGCCGTTTAATGGCCTATGCTGAGGAAGCGTTAAAAGACTTTGGTGTGGCCAAACCGCAGGTGTTGGGCCGCACCAAAGAAATAGACAGACTCATAAAAAGTCTATTCCCCAATAGCTTGCGCCGAAAACCCCTTTCTCTCATAGCAATTGGGGGCTACGGGCGCAAGACTCTTTGTCCTTATTCTGATCTTGACCTACTTTTCCTTCACGAAGAACTTGACGAAAAGATCCTTACCCAAACGGTTGAAAGCATTATTTATCCCCTGTGGGATCGCAACTTCGATGTTGGCTACCGTGTGCTCACCTTAGAAGAAGTTTTTCACGATGCCCGGGAAGATTTACCCTTCCTTACTGCGCTTCTTTCCATGCGTTTGGTGGCGGGCTCTAAAAAGCTTTACCAAAAATTTGTTTCTCTTTTTGAAAAACAACTTATTTCAGGCAGACGCAAAGAAATTTTTCTGGCCCTAAGAGAAGTCCGTGAAAAGCGCCTTAAGGTCTATCAGGAAGATTCCTTTCTTCTTGAGCCGAATATCAAAGAAGGCCTTGGGGGGCTTAGGGACTATCATTTTTTGTTGTGGACAGCCAGGGTTCTTTTTGGGTTGAACGATTTACGCGAAATGGAACGCGCAGGTCTTATCTCTCATGCCGAAAGGCTTATTTTGAAAAATTCCGTCAATTTCTTACTTTGTGTGCGCGAAGAATTACACCTTTTGGCCAAAAGAAAAGAAGATAGGCTTTATTTCGAATACCAGCCTCTTATTGCCCTTAAGATGGGCTTTGGCACCCGTGCCGAAACCGCCATTGAAAAATTTATGACCTGTGTTTATCGCGCCATGAAAAATATAAACGAAGCTGCCGAAGCCCTTTTTGACCACGTTGAGATAACCCTGGGGCTTAGTTCAAAAGAACGAGAGATCTTGCATGAGGGCTTTGAGATTTTATCTGGCCGGATTCATCTGACCTATCGCGAAAGGGCTTTGATAGACCCTTCTTATTTATTGCATCTCTTTTTGCTGCAAGCTGAAACAGGCTTAAAACTCCATAACCTCACCCGTATTTTTCTTAAGGAAAACTTCCCATCAAATCGCCTTGTAAGTTTTGAAGGAAAAATTTTTACAAAAATGTTGACAAAACCCCACGCCGCCTTGGCATTGCGAAGCATGCGGGACACAGGGGTTCTTCTTGATATTTTGCCCGAGTTTAAAAGGGTTCTCGGGCTTACCCAATTTGATGTTTACCACATTCATCCCCTAGATGAACACTTAATCCTTACCGTACAAGAACTTGCAAATTTAAAAAGGGAAGAACCTACTTTCTGGAAACACGTAGAAAACGAAGAAGTTCTTTTTTTGGCAGGATTATTGCATGATATTACCAAAGGACAGGGAAGGGGACATGCAGTTACTGGAGCGAAAGTGGCTAGAGATATTGCTAAACGACTCGGCTTTACAGAAGAAGAAGCAGAAAACGTGGCGCGCTTGGTAGAACAACATTTGCTTATGGTTGAAACTGCTTTTCGCAGAGACTTAACCGAAGAAAAGGTAGTTATGGATTTTGCCATGAAGGTGGGAAACCTCCCACATTTAAATAGGCTTTATCTTCTAACGGTAGCTGATTCTCGGGCCACTGGGCCTTCTGCCTGGAATAGCTGGAAGGCTTCTCTTCTCCAGGAGCTTTATCTTAAGGCGGAAAAGCTTTTCCTAGAAGGCGTCTTCTCCGAAAAAAGAACTATCCCCATTCTTGTTGAACGCGAAGAAATTTTGAGGGAAAAATTTGGTGCCCTGGTAGAAGTTTTACCTCCTTGTTTTCTTTTACATGCAGATATAGAAAAATTAATCAGAGGAGCCTCTCTTTTAAAATCCTACCAAGAAGCCCAAAGAGAACTTCTCCTAGATATTGAAGAAAAAAAAGGGCTTTACCAGGTTGTGGTAATCACCAAAGATAAACCTGGTCTTTTTGCTAATTTAGCAGGAGTTTTTACTTTATTTCATCTAAATATTCACTCTGCTCGTGTATTTACCCTGACAGATGGCACGGTCTTTGATATTTTCGAAGTAACCTCTCCTTATGGAGAGGTCTATTGGGATGAGTTTGAAAAGACCCTCAAGCTTGTTCTTGCCGGCCAAAAGGATCTCGATAAAGAACTTAACAGATTAAAACCTTTAGTATGCCAACTAAAGAAGCCACCTAAAGCACCAGAAATTTACGTTAACGTAAATAACGAACATTCAGACTTTTTTACCATTATCGAAGTTTTTGCTACAGACAGATTAGGTCTTTTGTATAGGCTTGCAAAGGCCCTTTCTAAGTGGCCGGTAAACATTGAACGAGCTTTTATTGCCAACCGGGAAGATTTACTCACAGATGTTTTTTATGTACGCACACCTGAAGGGGAAAAATTAGGAGAAGAAGAAATCAAATCTCTCAAAGAGTATTTGCAAAACACCCTTAACAAAATCTTTTCAGACAAAGCTTTTAGTTGCGAACAAAATATAAACCAACATAAGGAGGTAGTGGTATGACACCCAAAGAAGTACTTGAATTTGCCAAGAAAAACGGCGCAAAGATGGTTGACTTGAGGTTTGTTGATTTCCCTGGTATGTGGCAGAACTTTACGGTTCCTATTGAAGAGCTTGATGAGTCTTCCTTTGAAAACGGCTTTGGTTTTGATGGTTCTTCAATCCGTGGCTGGCAGGAGATTCACGAAAGTGACATGATCGTTGTGCCGGATCCTGACACTGCGGTTATGGATCCCTTCTATGAAGTGCCTACTTTGGTACTTCTTTGCAACATTTATGACCCTATTACCAAAGAGCCCTATAGTCGTGATCCCCGCTATGTAGCCAAAAAGGCTGAAGAGTATCTCAAGAGCACCGGTATTGGCGACGTAGCTTTTTTTGGTCCTGAGCCGGAATTTTTCATCTTTGATGACATTCGCTACGACACCGGCACCAACTATAGTTTTTATTTCGTAGATTCTATCGAAGGTGCCTGGAATACCGGCCGTGAGGAGTGCCCCAACCTTGGCTATAAGCCTCGTCCCAAAGAAGGTTACTTCCCGGTGCCTCCGTCTGACAAACTCCATGACCTCCGTACGGAGATGGTCATGGTGCTTCAGCAGATCGGCATCAAGGTAGAATGCCAGCACCACGAAGTGGCCACTGCTGGCCAGGCTGAAATCGATATGCGCTTTGCGCCCCTCCTAAAGATGGGCGACCAGCTCATGTGGTACAAGTACGTCATTAAAAACGTGGCCTATAAGCACGGAAAGACCGTTACTTTTATGCCCAAGCCTCTTTTTGGTGATAACGGCTCTGGTATGCACACTCACTTCAGCATCTGGAAGGGGGATACTCCTCTTTTTGCTGGCGATCGTTATGCTGGTCTTTCTGAGACCGCCCTTTATGCCATTGGTGGTATTTTGAAACATTGTAAGGCTGTTTGTGCTTTTACCAACCCCACCACCAACTCGTATAAGCGTTTGACCCCTGGTTTTGAGGCTCCGGTGAACCTCTGTTATTCCAGCCGTAACCGTTCAGCTGCTGTTCGTATTCCTATGTACAGCCCAAGCCCCAAAGCCAAACGTATTGAATTCCGTACCCCAGATCCTTCCTGTAACGGTTATCTTGCTTTTGCCGCTATGCTTATGGCTGCCCTTGATGGTATTGAAAATCGTATTGATCCCGGTGAACCTATGGATAAAGACCTCTACAGCCTGCCTCCAGAAGAACTCAAAGACATTCCTCAGACTCCTGCTACCCTTGAAGAAGCCCTTGATGCCCTTGAAAACGACTACGAGTTCTTGCTCAAGGGCGACGTGTTCACCGAAGACCTCATCAAGAAGTGGCTTGATTACAAACGTAGCGAAGAGGCAGATCAGGTTCGCCTTCGTCCGCATCCTTACGAGTTCTATCTTTACTTCGATATCTAAAAACAATAACGGGGGGCCAAGCCCCCCTTTTATTTTATGTGGCAAAAAGTTAGCAAAAGTTTTGGTCAAGTAGCCCAAGAATACGATGCCTGGTATCAGGAAAACCCCATCTTTGCCTCAGAGATCGAAACTTTACGCAACTTGGGCCCTCCAAAACAACCTGCTTTAGAAATTGGTGTTGGTACCGGAGCCTTTGCGGTGGCGCTAGGCTTTGACTACGGGCTTGACCCTTCTCTTGAGATGCTCTCCCTAGCCAGAGAAAAGGGGATAAAAGCCGTGTGTGGCATCGCAGAGCGGCAACCTTTTAAAGATAAAAGTTTTAATGCCTGCGGCATGTTTTTTACTTTATGTTTTTTGGAAGATCCTAAAAAAGCCCTCTCTGAGTGTTACCGGGTTTTAAAGCCCAACGGAAATTTATATCTTGGGGTAATACCAAAAGATTCTCCCTGGGGTGTTTATTACGAAGAAAAAGCGCGCCAAGGCCATCCCCTTTATCGCTATGCCAGGTTTTTAGCAGGAGAGGAACTGCCAAGCTTGCTTGATGAAGCGGGTTTCAGACTAAAGGCGGGTTATAGTTCTCTTTTTATTTCGCCAAAAGCTTCCCCCAAAAAAGAAAGCCCAAAAGAAGGCCTTCTTACCCAGGCGGGTTTTTGGGCCATTTTGGCAGAAAAACTTTAGCTTTATTCGAACTCTGGCTCAAGAAGCCAGGAATAATACGCCATTCTTTGTTTTTCATTGGCAAAATCAATCCACTCGCAACCAACAAGTCTTCCGTTGAGATGAACCACCCTGGCTTCTCCGTTTATTTCTTCGCCCTGATAAGTCAAGACAATACTTAAAGTATCTCCTGGTTTAAGAGAGGCTCCGTTTGGTTGCCAGAAGGCAATACCACTGATACTTGCGTTGGCAAGCTCCCCTTCCTGACCATCAGGGAGAAATACCTTTGAACCTTTAAGTTTTACCCTTATATGACGTCGGCGTTCTTGTTCCATTTTGCCACCTCCTAACACTTATTTCGGCGAAAAAGCTGAAACCTTAAAGCATTTATTGCCGGGAGCATGTTTTAAAGGTGTCATCGCGAGGCGACTTGTACGCCCGCGCGATCCCTGTCCCTTCACTTACCGAGATTGCTTGGCTCACTGCGTTCGCTCGCAATGACTTACAAAAATGGTGCTTTCGATACCCATTCAATCCAAACCTCTAGAACCTCTAGAACCTCTTCTACTTGAGATTGCTTCGCTTCGCTCGCAATGACTCCCCAAAAAGGCGCTCGCAATGCTTAAGTGTTGCCTGTTTTATGCTCCTAGTAATTATTATCGGGAGAATTTTCCGTCCTCTCTGCTTTCAAAGGGATCCGTTCCTATTTTTCGGAACGAAAAATAGGAACGGATCCAAAAAAAAACTTCCCAAAAACTGACCTGTCATATTCTGAAATAGGTGCTTGTAAGTTTTTTGTAGCTTTTTGTAGGCGCTTGTCTTCTAAAAGCATTGATAATCAAGGGTTTTAATTTTTGGCATCAGCTTTGCTCTATTCGGTAGGCAAATAAAAAGTTTTAAAGGAGGTAATAATTATGGCTACAAGGAAGATCGGTATCTACGGAAAAGGTGGTATCGGAAAATCAACCACTACCCAGAACCTAGCTGCTGCTTTGGCCCACTATTTTGATAAAAAGGTCATGATTCATGGTTGTGACCCCAAAGCTGACGCTACCCGTATGATTCTTGGCGGAAAACCCCAGGAAACGGTTCTTGATGTCCTTCGTGAAGAAGGTGAAGAAAACGTAACCCTCGATAAAGTCGTAAAAATCGGTTTTGCCGGTATTCGTTGTGTGGAATCTGGTGGTCCTGAACCAGGTGTTGGATGCGCTGGTCGCGGTGTTATCACCGCTATAAACCTTATGGAACAGCTTGGTGGCTATCCTGAAGACCTAGACTTTCTTTTTTACGACGTTTTGGGTGACGTAGTCTGTGGTGGTTTCGCTATGCCGGTGCGTGATGGCAAGGCCCAGGAGATTTACATCGTAGCCTCTGGTGAAATGATGGCCATCTATGCTGCCAACAATATTTGCCGCGGAATGGTCAAATATGCCCAACGCACAGGGGTGCGTCTGGGTGGCATTATCTGTAACAGCCGTAAGGTTGACCGTGAAGAAGAACTTATGCAGGAGTTCTGCGAACGTTTGGGCACCCAGATGATTATGTTCATCCCACGTGACAACATCGTCCAAAAGGCAGAATTCAACAAAAAGACCGTGGTGGAATATGATCCGGACCACCCGCAGGCTCACGCTTATAAGGAGCTTGCGCGCAGGATCATTGAAAATAAGAACTTAGTCATTCCTAAGCCCCTTTCCATGGATGAATTGGAACAGTTGGTAGTCAAATACGGAATCGCTTAATTCAAATTTTTAAGACACAGGAGGAAAACAACATGAAAATGATCAAAGCTATTGTCAGGCCAGAAAAAACCCAGGACGTAGTGGATGCCTTAGAAGAGGCGGGATTTCTTGCGCTAACGCGCATTGACGTGGTTGGTCGCGGAAAACAAGGCGGTCTTACTATGGGAGAGATCGTCTATGACGAACTCCCTAAGACCTTGCTTTTTCTGGTGGTGGATGATGAGGCAGTGCCCAAAGTGCGCGACATCATTATGGAATCAGCGCGTACCGGGCGTTTCGGAGACGGAAAGATATTTGTGGTGCCGGTGAATGAAGCTTGGACTATCCGTACCGGCCAGCCTGAACTCTAAAGCTTTTGCAGAAGACAAGGAGGCAATATGAGCAAAATATGCGAAATCATTGCAATAATTAGACCCACAAAAATGCTGGCCACCAAAAAGGCTCTGGCTGAGATGGGGCTACCTTCTTTTACTGCGGTAAAGGCCTTTGGTCGCGGAAAACAAGGTGGCTACGTTGACGAGCTTGGTTACCGGGTAAGTCCTGAAATCATCGAAAAGGCCAAGGAAATGAAGGCACGGTTTATCCCTAAGCGCTTACTCATGGCAGTGGTGCCAGAGGCCATGGTGGAAAAGGTGGTTAAGACCATTATTAGCGTAAACCAGACAGGCAAACACGGAGACGGCAAAATCTTTGTATTGCCAGTGGATGAAAGTTACCGGGTTCGTACCGGAGAAAAAGACCTAGAAGCCCTTTTTTAAAGGAGGAAAACATGCTCAGACACCCATGTTTTGACGAAAAGGCGCATCGTTTAGTGGGAAGGGTACATCTTCCCGTGGCGCCTGCCTGTAATATTAAGTGTGCCTATTGTGAAAGAGAGATTGGCTGTGTCCACGAAAGTCGTCCAGGTGTTACCAAATCCATTTTAAGACCTGAACATGTCAAAGACTATTTGTCGTATGTTTTGACAAATGAGCCACGCATCGAAGTAGTTGGGATTGCGGGGCCAGGAGATGCCCTTGCAAATGAAGAGACTTTTTTCGCCCTTTCCGAGGTAAGGCGTCATTTTCCAGAGATTAAGATTTGTCTGGCGACTAACGGCCTGACGCTTCCCGAAAACATAGAAAGACTTACGGCCCTTGGTCTTGATTTCCTTTCAGTCACTGTAAATGCCGCTACCCCTGAGACCGGGGCCAAACTTGTCAAGTTTGTGAATACCAAAGAGGGCAGGTTACAAGGGGAAGAGGGAGCAAGATTTCTTCTTGAGAAACAACTGGAAGGTATCGCCCTGGCATCCGAAGCAGGCATTCGGGTAAAGGTTAATACCGTGCTTGTGCCTGGGATAAACGACCATGAGATGGCTGCCATTGCTCAACTTGCTGGCAACGCAGGGGCAAGCCTTATGAACATTATTCCGTTGATTCCCCTTGGTGAGTTTTCGGGCCTTAGGCCTCCTAGCAAAAAGGAGATGGCCAGGGCGAGAAGTGTGGCGGGAAGATTTTTGCCCCAGTTCCTTTCGTGCAAACGCTGCCGGGCTGATGCCGTAGGCATTCCCGGTTTAGGGGATATGACTTTATCCTGCTTAGCAGGCAATTTTTAAGGAGGTGAAACTATGCCGTATCATCAGTTACGCTGCAATATATGCATTCCAGAAAGAAACAAACACGTAGTCATAGTTGACGAAGATAAAAGTACCATTCCTGCTTGTAATGCCCCAACAGTGCCTGGCGACCTAACAGAACGTGGGTGAAGCTATGCCGGGGCCCGCGGGGTCGTGGGCGGACCTATTACCGATGTGATTCACATGATTCACGCACCAGTGGGTTGTGGCTATTACACTTGGGGTACCAGACGCCACCTGGGCAATGTCTATAACTGGGCCATGCCTGGGGTGCTTGAAAACGAAGCCAATCACCGGCGCCATTGTTTCTGTACTGACATGACCGAAGAAGACATCATCTTTGGTGGTAACGAAAAATTAAAAAAGGCCCTGCTTGAGGCCTTTCGCATTAACCCTGGAGCCAAAGGAGCCATAATTTACAATACCTGTTCCACTGCGCTCATTGGTGATGATATCGAACAAATTGCTAAAGAGGTGTCACAAGAGGTAGGAAAACCGGTTTTTGCTTGTTCTTCTCCGGGATTTTGTGGTGTTTCTCAATCAAAAGGACACCACGAGTTTAACTATCAGTTTTATAGCTGGCTTCTTAAGTACAGGGAAGAACATCCTGAGGTTTGTTTACCGGAAGAAGAAAAGACACCTTATGATATTAACCTTATCGGAGAGTATAACATCGATTGGGATACTTATACCATTTTGCCCCTTTTTGAAAAAATTGGCCTGCGTGTAATAGCTACCTTTACGGGTAATAGTCGTTTTGAGGATCTTTTTAAAATGCCAGATGCCAAACTGAGTGTGGTGCATTGTCAGCGTTCAGCAACCTACATCGCAGCCCTCATCAAGGAAGGTTTTGAAATCCCGTATATCGGAGTGAGCTTGTTCGGACTGGAGCAGACCTCTAAGGCCTTAAGGGATACCGCAGCCTGGTTTGGAGAAGAAAAGCTCATCAAACGCGCCGAAGAGGTTATCGAAGAAGAAACCGCGGCTATTCAAAAGGCCCTTGACTGGTATCGGGACAAGCTGTCTGGCAAAAAGATCGCCATCTATGTTGGTGCTCCCCGTGTATGGCACTGGGTAAAGGCCATGAGGGAGCTTGGTATGGAGGTAGTGGCCTGTATGACCACCTTTGGCCACAAAGACGATTACCAGAAAATAGTCGAACGGGTAAAGCCAGGCACCCTTGTTATCGACAATCCCAATGAGTTCGAAATCGAAGAGATGATCGAGACGAAAAAACCTGACCTTTTCTTAACCGGTCTCAAAGAGAAGTACCTGGTGCGCAAATTTGGGGTACCAACTCTCAACTCACACTCTTACGAGAAGGGGCCTTATGCGGGCTTTCGAGGGTTTATCAACTTTGCCCGGGACATATACCAGGCTCTTTATGCTCCGGTATGGAAAATTGCGCAGGAAGAATTTTAAAACAAGGAGGATGTCATGATTAACAACGTAAAAGAGATACCCATTGAGGGAATAACATACAAGCAACTAAAAATCGAAAAGGAACCTTTGACGGAAGAATATACTCCGCCGCCACCAGAGCTTGTGCCGGCGAAAAACCGGGCAGTGTGCATTGATCCTTCGCGCACCTGTATGCCTTTTGGGGCTATGTGGCCGACCCTTGGGGTTCATCGTGCTATCCCCTTTGTTCAAGGGGCCCAGGGGTGCACCACTTACGTGCGCTATACCTTTGCCCGTATTTTTCGTGAGCCTGCCTCTATTGCCAACGCAAGCTTTCACGAAGACGCCGCAGTTTTTGGCGGGCGCAAAAACCTTATCCGCGGCATAAGGAACTTGGTCTGTCGTTATCAACCAGAGCTAATCTCTATTATCACCACTTGTTCTAGCGAGGTTATCGGAGACGATATCCACAGCTTCCTGGATGAAGCTATAGATATCATGGAAGAGGAAATGGGCCCGGATGTTCGCGATGCCGTGAAGTTTGTTATTGTTAATACGCCAAGTTTCGCTGGCTCCCACGTGGAGGGTTACAACCGTGCGGCGCGCGAATTCTTAAAAACCCTTGCTAAATCTACGGGGCAGACCACTGAAGACGTCTATTTCATCCCGGGGTTTATGATGCCTGGGGATATTCGTGAACTCAAACACATGATGGAGCTTATGGATGTTTCTTGCAAAGTTCTTTTTGATATAAGCGAGACTCTTGATTGTCCTCTGGTGGGGATGCCCAACCGCATTCCTTATTATCCGCCAGGTGGTACGAGAGTAGAAGACTTTGTGCGAGCGGGTGATGCCAAAGCCATATTTGCCCTATCTCCTGATGCCGGAGGTGCTGGGGCCACCTGGCTTGAAAGACGGTTCAAGACTCCTTCAAAAATCATGACTATGCCCATAGGCGTTAAAAATACTGACCGCTTTATCAAAGCGGTGGCAGAACTTGCCGAAAGACCAATTACCGACGCCTTGCGCTGGGAGCGTGGCATCCTGCTCGATGCCATGGCAGACACACTTCATTACACCATGTCCAGGAGAGTGGCCCTTTGTGGCGATCCTGACTTTGTGGCTGCGGCCACGGGATTTGTCTGCGAGCTTGGCATGATACCAACCTATGTCCTGATCGGAACTAAAAGCCGTACCGCTGAGGCTGCTATCAGGGAGGTATGCGAAGAGTACGGGCATAGCCCCACTATCTTTAACGATAGCGACCAGTTTGAATGGGAATACGCCCTTAAAAATGATATTCCGGATGTAATCGTCGGGCATTCACGCTGTGTAAACATTTCTCGTGAAATTCAGGTGCCGTTGGTACGTTTTGGTTTTCCTGTTTATGACCGGGTGGGTTATCAGCGTGAGCCTATTATCGGTTACCGGGGTGGGGAGCGGTTCTTGGCTCGTATTATCAATGCGATCCTTGACTACCATTATCCTGATGACCGTACGCATCAATAAAATTAATGAGGGTATAAAAGCCCGACGTCGTTTTAGATCCGTTCCCATTTTTCGAAATGAAAAATGGGAACGGATCCCAAGAGGTTCGGGGCTACCCGGATCTACCAAAAAGGAGGTTTGTTATGGAATACGTCTTTTGTCCGATAATTAGAAAACTTATTCAGGCTAAACAAGCCAGCGGACTTAGCTTTGAAGAGATAGGTAAGGCAATTGGTAGGGATAAGGTTTGGGTAGCAGCCCTTCTTTACAGACAGGCTGTGGCTTCTAAGGAAGAAGCAGATAAACTCAAAGAGCTACTTAAATTAGATGATGAATGTTATCAAGCGATCCAAAAGGTTCCTATGAGGGGGGCTGAAACCGATACCATTCCCTCTGATCCTCTAATTTATCGCTTTTATGAGATCATGAGGGTTTACGGCCCTGCTATTAAAGCGGTGATCAACGAAATGTTTGGTGATGGCATTATGAGTGCCATTGATTTTTCTATTGACATAAAAAAGCAAGAAGATCCCAAAGGGGATCGGGTAGTGGTTACTTTCAACGGTAAATTTTTGCCTTTCAAAAAGTGGTAATAGCTTAAGCTTAGATCAAGCGAGGAGGAGAGCATGCGCACCTTGACTATTTCTAGTGCCGAAATTTTACCAAGACGCTCCTGTGGCCTGGCCACTGAACCAGGGAGCATGAGCCAGCGGAGTTGCGTTTATTTTGGTACACGTTACGTACTTGGTCCCATAAAGGAAGCCGTACATATTGTTCACGGTGCTGTTGGCTGCAGTTACTACGGTAAGATGGTGCGCGGCACTCCTGCCCCCGTATGGACAACTGACATGCAGGAACACGACGTAATTTTCGGTGCCAGGGAAAAACTTAAAAAGGCCCTTTTGGAAGCTTTTTCTCTTGATCCCTCAGCGCAAGGAGCCTTTGTTTACATTACCTGTGTTTCTGGTCTCATTGGCGAAGACGTTACTTCTATTGCAGAAGAAGTATCAAAGGAAACCGGAAAGCCTGTGAAAGTGGTGTCTTGCCCTGGTTTTTCGGCCTATTCCCAGTCAAAGGGACACTCCCTGGCATACCAGGTTATTTTTGACATGTTAAAACATTCGCCCAGTGCTAAGAAGCCCACGGTTAACCTGATCGGAGAGTATAACGTTGGTGGCGAGACTAAAGTTATTAAAGAGCTTCTTGCAGAACTTGGAGTAAAGGTGCATGTATCTCTTACGGGAGATGCCTCCTGGTCCCGCATAGAAAAAATGACCTGCGCTCATTTAAATCTCATGTTCTGTGGTGCCACAGCAGAAGATTTTTGCAAAAAAGTAAAAAAAGCGTACGGTATCCCTTATATGAAGGTCTCATTTTATGGGCTTAAGTCCATAGCCGCTTCCCTTAGAAAAATTGCCGCCTATTTTGATCTTCCAGAAAAGCACATAGAAAAAGTTATTGCTGAAAAAGAGGCCGAAGTCCTTGAAAAGATTTTCCCTTTAAGACGCCATTTTGTTGGTAAGAAAGCCCTTGTGGTACTGGGAGCTTATCGCATTGGCCCTCAAGGCAAAATGTTAAAGGAACTCGGCTTTGAGGTTCTGGCTGCTGCGTCTATCTTTGGCAGGGGGGAGGACCATGAAGAGGCCAAGGAAATAGCCCCGTTGGTCACCGATAATCCGGGTGATGCCGAGTTAGAAGAGGCTTTGTGGTTGCTTAAGCCGGACATCGTCTTAACAAACGCGCGGGAACAGTGGCGTATCGTGAAACTGGGAGTGCCAGTGCTTTCTTTTCCTCAGCCCAAAGACCGCGGCCCTTACGCGGGTTATGTTGGCATGGCCAACTTTGCCAGGGATATCTACCGCCATCTCAAGGCCCCGGTATGGAATCTTTTACACGGCGAACCTCTATAACCTAGGCTTACCCTAAACGTCATCCTTAGCCTTTCTTCCCCTGTCATCCTGAGCCGAAGCCCTGAGCGAAGCGAAGGGGCAGGCGAAGGATCCATAACGACGTCGGGCTTAAAATGCCCTCATTATTAATTTAATGGGTACGGATCTTTGCAGTTGGTCTTGCAACACTGATCCCAGTAATTTTGCAAAAGTCTTATATGTTTAAGCGGTAACCACGGCTGTGAACGGTAACAAGAGTGTTTTTGGGAAGAAGTTTGCGCAAGTCTTTTATGTAGGAGCGCAGGGTGTCATCGTTGACATTTGCATCCTGCCAGACATTTGCAAGGATTTCTTCTTTAGTAACCAGACGCCCACGGTTTTTTAACAAAAACAGCAACAGATCCCAGCGGCGTTTCGAAAGAAAAATTTCCTCGCCGTTTTTCAAAATTATTCCTTTGTCAGGATAGACTTTGAGATCACCTAGGCTTATCGGTTCATAAGACTCTTTAGCTTCATAGCGGCGCAAAAGGGCCCGTAAACGGAGTTCCAGTTCAAGTATCTCAAAGGGTTTTACCAGATAATCGTCAGCCCCTGCTTCGAAACATTCCTTTTTGGAGGTAAGGCCATGTTTGGCGGTGAGAACGAGTACAGGAAGCTCGGGATAAGTTTCTTTGATATTTTTTAGGATACTTTCTCCTGATTCGTGTGGAAGGATGAGATCTAACACCACCGCTGCGAAATGGCCTTCAGCAAGCACCTTTTGCCACTTTCGTTCATCAGCAAGCCAATAAGCAACGAAACCATGGTTATTGAGATAATCCTCCAACTGAGGCCCTAAAAACATGTCATCTTCGATTATTAGTGTTTTGGGTTTCATTACACTAATATTTTTGATTTTATTTCTATCTATATACGGCCTTAATTTCTACAGTTTTCCCCAAAAGACATAACCTTTTTGTTCTTTCTTTAAGAAATCTTCTTTTTATAAATATTCTGATTTTTAAGATAGTATTATATGATTTTGTTTCTTTTTTTACTATTCTGTATTTTGTTCAGGGAACTTTTGTAAAAACATAATAAAGAAAGTTATTAGAAATAGTGTTATGAGAATATAATTTCGAATTGGTAGGCATAACTGTAAAAATCTAGAAGGAGGGAGAATTCCCCTCCTTCTAGATAGAATAGAAATAGATTATGAGCACGTTACTACATTACCGTTGATATTACAGGTCAACCCTATCCCTTTAACTGTTACACTGCAGTTTGGGTCTTGAATTTGGCCAGTTGTTGGATCTAACGTAAGGTTGCAAGTTGATCCATCTACATCACAAGCCTTTGTTGTAGTACCGGCATCCGCATATTCTGCTACAAGTTCACTCATACATGTACGTATTGATCCTTCTGCCGCTGCTATCGCTGACTTTTTCTTATATTGTGCGTACTGTGGAATAGCAATTGCTGCCAAAATACCGATAATTGCTACGACAATTAATAGTTCTACCAAGGTAAAACCTTTCTTCCTGTTCTTCTTTAAACTTCTTTCCCTAATCATCTTTTAATCCTCCTTTTGTTTTTTGATTATTTTCGAGGTGGCCACCTCGTTTTCTCTCGTTAAACTAATTATGCAATGAGCGTGCCAATTTGTTTCTTTCTCCTTTCCGCTAAAATTGCTATCGGAAAAAGATGTAAGGGGCTTTAAACTGACAAATTTTGTCAATCAACTGCCGTATATTGGCAACTATTGTTGGGAGCCGTTTTTGGTGGACAATGTTTCTCCGGATCCGTTCCCGTTTTTTTTGAAACAAAAATGGAAAGGGATCCTCAAAACATTTTAAAGGCTAAGCAACAGGTGAAGGTTCAAGCGACGGAACCCTCAAATCGCTTTATGGATGCTTAAGAGCTAAAGGCCCTCACTCTTACGACGTGGATTGGGACTCTTTGGTCGTTCTCCGCAGAAAGATAGAAAAGAAACGCTCTCCTAATGGGAGCACGTTTTATCTGACAAGGTGCCTTCGCGAGGCGACTTTTACGCCCGCGCGATTCCATGGGATTGCTTCGGCACTTCATGCCCCGCAATAACCATGAAAAAGAATTTCCGCTCGCGATTCCAAGGGATTGCTGTGACCATTTTCATGTCTCATCAGATTTGTAACTAAAGGGCTTCAGGGGGTTCTGTTTCAATGAAACGTAAAGGGGCTCCTTTGAGGATTTTCTCAAGTTTTTTTTCTAATGATCGATCTTTCTTGGGGGCAAAAATTGTTATGCCCTTGCCTGGGTCTTCAGGTACCTCAAAGCCCAAAATGGCCCCCTGCTCTAGGAGCGAGTAGAGGGCCTTTTCTATTTCTTCTTTTTTAAGCGAACTCAAAGCGTACCCCTGGTACATAAATGCAGTCAGGTCTTCTGAAGGATAACACACTTAAAGTGCCGCTTCCCTCAGTTTCAACCCTCAGCTTACACGTTACTTCAGCAAAGACCCACCTATTAGCACCTACGGACATGGGGTCTGAGTATATGCTTTGGTAGCGATCAATACGATTTGCCGCTGAGATGTTCCCCCCACCGCGGGAAAAGATACGCCTTTTTTTGATTGGGCCCCAAAAATTTTGATAAAGGCGTATTTGTAGGGTAATTCGGGCTTTGGCTTCTTTGGAATTCCACCATTTATCATTGGAGCGCAATTGGTACCAGCCTCTGGTGGTCACCGGCACGTAGACCCGTACGGTGCCTATGTTGCGGGGATAAAAGGCGTAGTAAAACTTACCATAGACCGTGACGTCGTTATCATCGGTGATTCCAAGCCCTGCACCTCGGGCCTTGGCGTAGAGAAACATTTTTCTTTCAGAACGAATAAGAGTTGCTGAGCCTTGGGTTACACCACCTTCGTTGTGTTTGTAAACCCTTCCCCAGGCATGAAAGGGTAGGGTGTCCCAGTAGTGCCCTGCTTTTCCGCCTACTACTCTCTGGGTTTCTAAAATGAACTGATCTAATTCTTCTTCCCCTAGAATTTCAATGTCCAAATCTCTGGTTTGTAGAGTTTCTTCGGCCTGGCGCGCAAAGATTTCAGCTTGTTCGTCTTCTTTGGCATTTTCTGCTTCTATGGCCTCTGGTTGAAATTTAAGGTGGCGGATAAGCTCCCACATTTCCGCCTCATTTTCTCGAGCCATTTCTTTTGATTGGGTAATTTCTTCTTCTAGCAGGGCCATGGCCGCCGATGTTTCCTGTTCGGCACTTTCTTCTAAGAAATTTTTATCTATCCTTTCCATGAAGGACCTCCTTTTTAGTTTTATTTAAGCCGTAACGAGTCTTACCCTTAGGGCCAGTAACACGTTGTGAATGTTGTTGTGAATGGTGACCACCGAAGATCCGGCGAAAAGTAGCCCCACGGCATAGCCATCGCTTGAAAAAAGCAAAGAGCCTGAGTCTCCCCCACGGGACATATTGGTCGTAACTATCTGATTTCGGAAAATTGCCCTTTTGCCAGCGCCGTAACGTACGGCTATGGTGGCATCTACACCACGAACTCTGCCGCGACTAAATTGGGTGGTGCGACCGAATTTGTAAACTTGCATTCCCAGGTTAGCCACTTTGGTTCCTTTGGGCAAAGAGCCATTGGGAAAATAGGGGATAACTAAGCTTGAACCAGCTGGGTGCGCGAGGGCAGCATCAACCAGGTTATACGTTCCTGAGGAAAAGCTAATGGGGACAAAGGCTGCTAATCTGGCAATGACTTTGGGGTTACAGGGCTTGTTGTCATAAGGCCCTGGCTGCACAATCGGATCTCCGATACGGGCTTGATTACTATTGGCCAGCACGTGGTTGTTTGAAAGAATATAGGACCTTCCCGTACGGCAACTCTTTACCAGACAGCCGAAAGTTCCCGCGGTGATACGATAATGGCCAATGCTATAGCCAGGCCGCGCTGGTCGCACACAGGCCGTATAACTTTGGGCTTCAACGATTCCCACCTCTACTACATCTGTAGGTAGCTCTGAAATACGTTCTGGAACAAGCGCCTCTGGAGCTAATTCCTTTTGGGGAAGCTTTTTTTCCACATAAACTTGCAGGCAAAGGTCAGTGGTTTCTTTGCCCCCTACTTCTTTGAATCCCACACCCAAGCCTACGACGTTTTCTTTGATCAAAAGCTCCTCTTCTACCTCGGCCTTAATTTCCTGGATACGTAAAATCATCTCTTCTATGACCTGTTCTTGTTCCATAAGTGCCTCCTTGTTTTGGTCTATGACCTAAAATAAAGCCGAGGCACTCACAGATATTTCACAAAAAACTAACCAAATGGGGTCTTTCCCACTTTCTTCCGGAAAATGGGAACAGATTGCTGGAACGGGACTTAAGAAAACGTACTTTGCAAAGGGCTCTAAAATTATAGGTTCTGGGCCAATTTTTGAGAAAACTCCGGGCCTAAAATGGAAGCGGCTTTTTCTTTCAAAAATGGGACCTCTTTGGGAAAGCTTTTTGTTAAAAACTCTAAGCATTGAATAAGTAGGGCAGAGGTCTTCTTTTTAAGAAAATTTCTTTCATAGATTACCAGAGGGTTGTGGTATCCTGGAAGGAATTCGTCATAAAGATCGAGAACTTCTTCTGTTAGCAGAAAAGCTTCTGCCCCAGCTTGGCGGGTTATAGCTTTTTTAATTTTTTCAAGTTTGCTTTTCAGCTCCCACATGTCCACGTAACAACTTTCGGTATCCAGGCTTATAGTGCGACCGTGGCTTTTAATAAGGTCTTTTTGCCCCAATACCTTTCGCAGCCGATAGATTGTAGTTTCAAGGTTGTGATAAGCGTTATCAGCTTCAATTTCAGGCCAGAGGATATCTAGAACATAAGATTTTTCTACTTCTCCTTGGGCTGCGACTAAAATAGCCAGTAATTCAAGGGGTTTTGAAGGAGTTTTTCTAATTTTTTGCTTGTTTAATTCTATTTCTAAGGCAAAGCGCCCAAGAGTATAAATTTTTAGACGATAAGGCCAGTTGACAGAGATATTTCCAAAAGCAGGCGACGGCCTCAAATTATGTCGAATGATAAGCTGTTTGGCATAATTCGGGAAAATGTTGCCCTCAAGGGCTTTGGCTAGCGTATAAGAAAGCATCTGGGGATTATGCCACCAGAGAAGATGGATATAATTTTGTCTGTTCCCTATGGAAAGGGCCCTTTTTAGAAAAAACTTTCCAAAGGCAGCATCTCCGCTCAAATAGGCTAAATAAGCCTGGTGAAGACTACACATGAACAAAAGAGCAAAAGATTTAGCTTCTCTGGCAAAAGTTTCACATTTTTTCAGGTATTTAAGGCTTTCAGGAAATTCTTTTTTTGCAAAAAGGACCTGTGAGAGGGCAAAGCAAGTCAGATAAAAAGGATAGCGATACCCTGTCTCTTCTAAAACCTGGAGCGCACGCTTAAAATAGATGTCAGCCTGATTAAAGTCTTTGGCTAAAAAGTGTTTCCACCCCTTCAGATAGAGAAAGTGCCCCAAGGCGTGTTTTCCTGTTTTTGGTAAAGATGCTTCCATAGCGTTTAAAGCCTTTTCAGCACCTAAAGGCTTGTTTTTCAAAAGAAAGCAAGCGCCCTCAAAGGCAAAGAGAAGGTGTTTCCAAATGGGGATTTCTTTTCTATCCGCTAGTTGATGGGCTTTTTGTAATAAACTTCTGGCAGCATCAAATTCATCATGTACCCATATTGCTTTTCCCGCTTCTATCCAAGTTTTGGTGATTTCAGCGCCAGGAGAAAACTTTGTTAGGCGCTTTAGCTCATCTCCAAGAAGAGCAAGAGTTATAAGGTCTCCTTGCCAAAAAACACGCCAAGAAATACTAAAAAGGATTTCTGCTTTGGTCTCTTGTTGTTCAACTTGATTTAGCGATGCCAAGAGTTCTTGTTGAAGCACCGGAAGGATTTGTTTTTCAGGTTTCCTGAGAAAAAGTGCCAAGAAATAGTTGCTTTTTAAAAAAGCTAAAAACTCAGGAATGATTTCAAGCCTAGCAAGGGGGAAATTTGATTCGTACCACTCAAGGTAGGGATCAAGTTTTTTAAAATTATCCCAGGAAAAGATGATGGCTTTGATTAATAAAGGCCAGAGCAAAAAGGCATGGTAGCTGTCTTTTTTATCGGTAGCCCATTTAAAAAGAGGATTAAGCTCTTGGAAGCACTTTTTAGGGTTTTGAGGTAAAAGGATTAAATATCTTTGGTAGCGATCCCAGCTTTCGGCCAGATCTTTCATGAAAACATTATAAACAAGTCTTAAAAAAATAAAAATTTTAAGTTTATATTGCTACCCTGAAATTCTGTACTCTCAAAAATTTTTTAAAGATTAGTTAAACAACTATATGGGGGACTTCCATCTCTCCGTGTTCAAAAGCCTTTACAAAGGCCGCTACTACTTTGGGGTCAAAGTGCTTACCGGCACCTTTTACGATAATTTCTTTGGCTTCAAAAGGAGGCAAGCCCTTTTTGTAAGGCCGGTCGCTTATAAGGGCATCGTACACATCTGCAACAGCAAGAATTTTGGCCTCAAGAGGAATGTCTTCCCCTTTCATCCCTAGGTATCCTGAACCGTCGTATTTTTCGTGATGTGCCAGAATAATAGGAATAATTCGGCCCAAAGTTCCTTGCAGGGGATCAAGTATTTCGGTGGCAGAGGTAACGTGTTTTTTTATTTCTTTGAATTCCTGTTGGGTGAGCTTGGCGGCCTTATAAAGTATTTCCCTGCTTATTTTTAATTTCCCGATGTCATGTAATAAAGCCGCATTACGTAAATCTTCAATCCGTTCTTCAGGAAGCCCGAGATATTGGGCAATTTTTACCGCAAAAACGGAAACCCGATAACAATGGTTTTCCGTATATTCGTCTTTTGATATAAAATGCCTAAGTATCAAGAGAACTCCATGATAGGTCTTCTGTAGTTCTCTGATTTTCTCCTTGTAGCGGTCATAAAGAGATCCCATGGCATAAGCAGTTATTATTAAACTTCCACCCCAGATGGCAAGTTCACGCCAATTGTTAGAATTCAGAGAAAGAATCGACTTTCCTTCTATTAGTTGAGGAAGATAATAAATAAGCAAAATTACTAACAAGATACTGGCAAAAGCTGTAAGAACGGCATGCCTTTTGCCAAAAAAGTACGCGGAAAAGACGGTAGGAAGTGTATAAAGACTTAAAAGAAGCTTCTGAGAATCTACTAAAAAATTAGTAAGTGCAATCAAAGATACCAAAGATAAAATTAGCCAAAGTTCTTTATTAACACGATATATTTCTTCCTGGATGATATTTTTTAGGTTATGAAAAGAAAACTTTTTCTTATTTTTTTCTTCATACCAGTATTCTTGTAGAAGTTTTTCTTCATCGTATTCGTGATCATGAAGGGAAAAATCAGATACATCTTTAGGCTTATCAGAAGAAAATCTATCTTGTTGGTTTAAAACTTTTTCCCGTTCTGCATCTTCGTTAACGGGTAGAGACCCCTGGAAAGCACCAGGATCAGTTCCTATTTTTTGTTCCGAAAAATGGGAAGTCTCTTGTGGTTGTGCTGGTTTTGACAACTTTGCAAAGGTCTCAGGGCCCTGTTCTAAAGGAATGAATTGTACTTCTGCCCCCATGCTAGATAGAAAATCAAGAAAAGGCTTGGCAGCTTCTTCGGGGATATTTTTTTTCAAAATCAAGGGCTTTTTTAAAAGAACTTTTTTAATATGTTCAACTGAAGTTCCGTTGCCTTTGGTATATTGGCTTAAAAAAGTTGCTATTTCGTCTGTTTTTTCTATTGGAAAGTCTTTGAGAATAAGCATTCCTTGGCGACTAGGCATAAAACCTCCCAAGATTTTTTCCTAAAATTCTCTTCGGGAAAAAAATGAAAAGCCTTGAAAAAGCTGGGAGAGCTTCGAAAGAGAAGAACTATAGATTTTTGAGCTTTTCAATAAGGTTAAGCTTTTCGATAATTCTGGCAGTTCCCGGGGGGACGAGTTCTCTCCACTTTGGATCACCCTGGCGCATGAGATGGCGCACTTCTGTGGCCCTAATCCCTTTCTGAGAAAGTGGCTTTTCCCAAAGAACTTCGACTTTTAACCCTTGTTCTTCAAACATTTTCTTTTTTTTGCGGCCCCAATCGTCATAAATAGTAAGAAAGAAAACCGCATTTAAAGGGACGTAAAATTTCCACAATTCGGGACGGTTAATAGGAAAGGGTACGATTGAAAATTCTTTTTGAGAAAGCCCTTCATCAAGAAGTGATTCTTTCACCATAAGATACCTTTCGAAGTAAGTGAAGGGATTCGCCTCTGGCTTGCTTCTTTCAGGGTCTGCTGGATCTTCTTTGGTAAGCATGGGATCGGGATTGGTAATCCCTACTACTAGATGTTCACAACGCTTGGCCGCCGCAAGTACGTATTTTAGGTGGTCTAAATGAAAGCCCTGAAATCTTCCGTGGACAACGCCTAAAGGATATTTCATGCTTTCACCTCAAATAACCTAGCATTGCAAGGATAATATGCCCGCGGAGTTTTACCATAGCAAAGTCCTGCAAGTATTCCTCTGTCCAAAAAGTTGAGCACAAGATACATAAGGGATTTGGCAGAAATAAGGCTCAAGGCCCCTTGAGTGCAGGAGACTTCTGAAAATTTTTTAACGTTATCTGGCCAAACTCCTTCTCCACAAAAAACAACAGGTACAGGTTCACCGCTATGGATCATTTTACCTGAGGACGGTGTCGCGTGGTCTGAAGTGAGGATAACGAGGTTTTCAGGAGAGAGTAACCAATCAAGATGAGAAGACAAAGCCTTATCAAGAGCTTCGATAGTCTTTTTCTTAAGCAAAGGGTCTTTACGATGGGCGGCTTCGTCAGGACCCTTGTGATGGATATGAATAAAATCAAAGTCCTTGGCAAGTTCTTTAGCGCGCAAAAGCCGTTCATCAAGCTCTTGTGCCGGGTCTTTATAATCTTTCATTTTTTCCACGTGAAAACCCAGGTATTTGCCAATACCCCAATAAATTATGCCAGAGGAAATACTTGCTGCGCGAAGCCCCCAGCGTTCATTAAAAGTTTCGGTTTCCCCGAGCTTTCCTGCCCGGTGAGTTGCAAGAAAATTAACAGGGGAAAACCCTTTTTTTAGTCTTTCCTGGTTTAAAGGAGCTTTTTCTAGTTTTTGCCAGACCTCGTAAAGAAACTTATTCAAAACTTCTGCGGTTTTAGCTGCCAGGGCATCCTCCGGGTTCGTGGGTTCAACTTTGTAAATGGGGGCCCCTTCGCTAAGAGGATCTGAGTCCGAAACAAAGGGAGAGACTTCTCCTTTAACTATCAAAATACCCCTTGTTCCGCTTACAGGATGAAAAGAAAATTTTACCCCAGGAATATTTATACTGGCTACAAGGGAAACCAGATATTCTTTTTCTTGGGCCGTAAGCTGGGGCGAATTATCAATGATTACGAGTCCATCTTGGAGTTGTTTTACTCCCACAAATCGTGCGAGGATAGCCACGTCACCTGGAGAGATTTTTATCTCTGCGCCAAGGGCTTCTAAAGGTCCGCGCCCTGGAAAATCCTTAGCAAAACCAAACATGGCAAAATGGGCTTGCTCACTGGGAAGCGCTACTCCAGGCTCGCTTGCATGCATAAGACCGCACAATCCTCTTTGTGCCAAAATATCCATGCTGGGCGTTTTAGCAGCCTCAAGGGGAGTTTTGTTTCCTAACACCTGATGAGCACGATCAGACAAGCCATCTAACAATATCAAAACACATCTTTTGGGCGCCATCACGAATAACCTAGCAAAAAAATTAGGTACAAGGTAGACCTAAAACTTTATAAAAATTCTTGTTTTAATATGAATTAAAATTTATAATAATTTCAAAATTATTTAACAGGAGGTTGTTATGGAAAGAAGGGATTTTCTCAAGAAGGTTTTGGGAGGCGCAGCTGCCTTTTCTGTTTTAAGTGCCGTAAATATTGCACGTGCAAGTGAAGACGAATATCACGAGTACAAAAGCGAATACTACGAACACAAAAAAGAAAAATACTTACGTCTTAAAAACCCGGCCAATCCCTCAATGCTTGAGAAAAAGCATGTTCCTGCCATTGTTGTCCCCAAAAAAGTTAAGGCGGGCGAGTGGTTTGAGGTTGAAGTTAAAGTGGGATATAAGGTAACCCATCCTTCCACCCCCAAACACTGGATTTCCGATATCTATTTGCTGTGTGACGGAAAAAAGATTGCCGAGGTGGAATACCCGGTAGGTGGAGTAGCCTCTTCAAGCGCAAAGTTTTCCATCCGGCTTAACAAAAGCGCTACCCTTGAGGCTGTTGAGCATTGCAACCTGCATGGTACCTGGATAAGCAAACCTTTTAAGATCGAAGTTTATTAATAAGAATTTTAGTGAACATTCCTTTCGGGATCCGTTCCTATTTTTCGGAACGAAAAATAGGAACGGATCCATAACCTCGGGCTTTAAATGCTCTCTTTAATCACTTAAAGGGCGCCTTGCGGCGCCTGCCCCCCCTTTATCTTTTTTCTCTGAAAATTACTTTGACAGGGCTCTTGTCAAAGCCGAGCATCTCCCGCAGGCGGTTTTTGAGATAACGTTCAAAGCTTTTGGGAATCTCATCAGGATAATTCGTAAAAACAACAAACGTAGGCGGCCTAACGCCTACCTGGGTGCCGTAGTAGAACTTAATGCGTTTGCCTGTTGAGGCGTAGATACTGTGATCTGTGGTAATTTGTTCCAGGGCCTTGTTTACCTTCCAGGTGGGTACACGGGTGGAATATTGGGCGTAAATTTCATCGACCAGAGGCAAAATTTCTTTTACACGGCGCCCGGTCATGGCCGAGATAGTAAGTATGGGGGCCCAGGGGATGAAACGTGCTCCATATCTTATTTGCTGAAGCATAATGTTTGCTTCTTCGCGCTTGCCGTCAAGCAAATCCCATTTGTTTACCAGGATCAAACAGCCCTTGTGATTTTTGTCTATTTGAGAGAGTATTTTTTGGTCCTGGTCGGTAATGCCTTCCTCAGCGGTAAGTACCATAAGGGCGATATCACAGCGGCGAAGGGCCTCAAGGGCCTTATCAACGCTAAACTTTTCCACCCTTTGCTTAATACGCGGGCGCCTGCGAATTCCAGCGGTGTCAATTAAGAGGTATTTGCGGCCATTAGGAAGTTCAAGAAGGGTGTCAACACTGTCGCGGGTGGTGCCTGGCACGTCGGAGACTATCATGCGTTCTTCCCCAAGGAGCCTGTTTACCAGCGAACTCTTACCTACATTGGGACGACCAAGCACGGCAAGTTTTACAATGTCATCTTCTTTTATTTCTTCCTCTTCGGTTTCTTCAGGCAGAAATTCTTCGATAGCGTGTTCTAATTCTTCGAGGTTTCTTTTGTGTTTGGCAGAAATGCCAATCACTTTGTCAAAGCCAAGGGCGTAAAACTCAGAAAGCGCTTCGTCAAGCCGCGGGCCGTCAAGTTTGTTAACCACTACAATGACGGGCTTTTCTTTCTTGTGAAGTAAAGAAGCCAATTCCTCATCAACAGGGGTTACCCCTTCCTGACCATCAACCACAAAAAGAACTAGGTCTGCCTCATCCAAGGCCTTTTCTGACTGAGAAAGTATCTCACGGGCAAAGCGGTCTTCGTCTCCTGGAAGAAGACCGCCTGTGTCAATCAGGGTAACCATGCGTCCTGCAATTTCAGCGGTTCCATACACCCTGTCCCGGGTAACCCCGGGGGATTTTTCAACCAGGGCCTTTCTGGTGCGGGTGAGGGTATTAAAAAGGGTCGACTTTCCTACGTTTGGTCGCCCAACAATGGCAATGCGAAAGATTTTTTTGTCCATTTTCCTCTCCTGAATGATTTTCTTATCTTTTTCTGCTAGCTATAATGACAAGCTATGAGCAAGAAAATAAGTTTTCCGCTAAAAGATAAAAGTGTTTTGGCAAATTTTTCTGCTGGTGATTTTTTAAAGATAAACGGCACTCTCCTTGCGGCAAGGGATCAAACCCACCGCTTACTTCTCGAACTGATTGAACAAGGAAAACCTCTTCCGGTTTCCCTTGCCGGCCAATGTATTTATTACGTAGGCCCGACTCCTGCTCCCCCTGGCCACGTAATCGGGTCCGCAGGCCCAACCACCTCTTACCGTATGGACCCTTATACTCCGGCATTGCTAGCCCAGGGGGTGTGCGCCACCATGGGAAAGGGAAAGCGCGGCACCTACGTGCGGGAGGCACAAGTTAAACACAAAGCCCTTTATCTGGCAACATTTGGCGGGGCAGGGGCCTATCTTGCCCGTTGCATTAAAGAAGTAAGAGTCCTTGCCTTTGAGGAGCTAGGGCCCGAGGCTCTTCTAGAGCTAAAAGTAGAAGACTTCCCAGCGGTGGTGGTAAATGATCTTTCAGGACGTGATTTTTACGAAGAAAACCAAAAGACCTGGAGCAAGATTCTAAAAGAGGCAGGGAAATGATTATCAAAACCACGGAAATCCAAATAGAAACCAAGGGATTTTGCGATATACATGATCTCACCCCCAGAGTAGAAGCTTTCCTTAAGGAGACAGGGTTGCTTGAGGGGCAGGTTATGGTTCACGTGCCCGGCTCAACAGCGGGGGTGACCACTATTGAATTTGAACCAGGAGTTTTAAAAGACCTTTGCCGTGCCCTTGAGGCCATTGCTCCCCAGGACATTCCTTACGAACATGACAAGGCTTGGGGTGATGGCAACGGCTTTGCCCACGTGAGGGCGGCCCTTATGAAGCCAAGCCTGGTGGTACCTGTGGCAGACGGGCGCTTGCTTCTTGGCACCTGGCAGCAAATCGTGCTTCTTGATTTTGATAACCGGCCCCGCAGAAGGCGGATAATTTTTCAGGTTCTCGGGAGGTAATATGCGCATATTATCGGTTGCAGAAAAAGAAGGCCAAGAGTTTTTAGCCAGACTAATCAATCGTTTTCAGGAGTTTCCCGCGCATTTTGAAGAAGGAGTGCGCGAGATTCTTTCAGCGGTCAAAGAAAAGGGCGATGAGGCCCTGATTTCTTACACCCGCAAGTTTGACTGCCCGGATTTTGAAAAAGATGATCTTCTAGTCCCTCAGGAAGAAATCGAACTTGCTTACCAGCAAATAGAAAGAGACATCCTTTCCGCTATCAACCTTGCCATTTCTAACGTGCGCTCTTTTCACGAAAAACAGAAAGAAAAATCCTGGATTGAGGCCAGGGAAAACGGCGCGGTAGTTGGGCAACTGGTGCGTCCTGTTGAGCGGGCAGGGCTTTATGTGCCTGGGGGCACGGGTGGCGAAACCCCGCTTATTTCAACGGTAATCATGGGGGCCGTGCCTGCTAAGGTGGCAGGAGTTAGCGAGCTTATTATGGTCTCCCCTCCGCAGAAAAACGGAAAGCTGCATCCTGCGCTTCTTGTGGCAGCCAAGGAAGCGGGGGTTGACCGGATATACCGTATTGGAAGCGCCTGGGCCATTGCAGCCCTTGCTTATGGTACGGAAACTATCCCCAAGGTGGATGTGATTTGCGGCCCTGGAAACATCTACGTCACTTTAGCCAAAAAGATCCTTGCAGGGGAAGTGGGCATTGACATGATTGCCGGGCCAAGTGAGATCCTAATTATTGCCGATGAGGCGGCAAACCCGGCCTGGCTTGCCGCAGATCTCCTTTCTCAGGCTGAGCATGATGCTCTTGCCACCGCCGTGATGCTTACGACTTCTAAAAAACTTGCAGAAAAAACCGCCAAGGAAATAAAAAAGCAGCTGAAAAAGCTTCCGCGTAAAGAAATTGCTGTCAAGGCCCTTGATAATTTTGGGGCAATTTTATTAGTTAATGATCTTTTGCAAGCAGCTAACATTGCCAACAGTATTGCCCCTGAGCACTTAGAGCTTTGTGTAGAAGAGCCCTGGAGTCTTCTTGGAAAGATAAAACATGCTGGTGCGGTATTTCTTGGGCATTTTACCCCTGAGGCCGTGGGAGATTACATTGCCGGAGCCAATCACGTGCTCCCTACCATGGGCTGTGCCCGCTACGCCCAGGCTTTAGGGGTCCAGGTATTTCAAAAACGCCTGAGTGTGGTGGGCTATTCCCAGGAGGCCCTTACAGAAGAAAAAGAGGCGGTAGTTAGGCTTGCTGAAAAAGAAGGGCTTTTTGCCCATGCCAATGCTGTAAGAATTCGCTTTGAAAAATAGCCATTTTTGTGGCTGCGATCAGTAACCTGGATCCTTACGATCTATCCCGGCTTTTTTCTTTTCATGTTTTATACCTTACCATGGATTCAATATACAAGGATCCGTACGATCTGTACCGGCCTTTTTTCTTTTCATGTTTTACACCTTACCATGGATTCAATATACAAGGATCCGTTTCTATTTTTGGCTCCGAAAAATGGGAACGGATCCGTTTTCCGCTTAACCAAAAAGCAAAGTATATGATAGGATGACGAAAAACTTAAACGCACTTGCGGAGGGAGAACATGGCGAGAGCCCTTAAACCTGAAGAAGTTCGTCTGGTAATTGATCCTCAAACCCTTGGCTTCCAATCAACAGATGAAATAGAAGAACTTGAAGACCAGATCATGGCCCAGGAGCGTGCTGTACGAGCCCTTGATTTTGGCCTTAATTTCGAAGACCTTGATTTTCACATTTACGTTGCCGGTACCCCTGAGCTTGGCACAAGCTTTATCACCCGGTCTTTGGTTGAGCTTCAAGCAAAAGAGCGCCCGACCCCTTCTGACTGGTGCTACGTCTATAACTTCAAAGACCCTGACACTCCCAAAGCTATTGAACTTCCGCCGGGCAAGGGTCGCGAACTCCAAAAAGACATGGGCGATCTCATTGAAAACCTGCGCCAAAAAATCCCTGAAGCCTTTGAAAGCGAAACATACATTACCCGCAAAGAAAATATCATCCGAGAATTCAACATTACGCGTGCCAAAATTTTCGAAGAATTAGAACAAAAAGTCCGTGCGGAAGGTTTTATCCTGAACGTAGAACCATTTGGCATGATGATTATACCCGCCAAGCCTGACGGGACCCCCATGACCCCTGAAGATGTGAAAAATCTGCCTGAAGAAGTAAAAGAATCCCTTAAGCGCAAAAGTGAAGAACTACAAAAAGAATTAAACGCCACAGCCAGGCGTATCCAACAGCTAGAAAAAGATCTCCGCAAGAAGCTTAAAGAACTTGACCGCGAAGTGGCCTTAAACATCGTAGGGAGTTTTATTCAAGAACTTCGCGAAAAATATGCGGGTATTTCCGGGGTGGTTGATTATCTGCTTGAGGTCCAGGAAGATATCATTAAACACCTGGATGATTTTCGCCAAAGGTCTGCTCCTCAGCCCCCCATGCCTTTTCCCATGCCTCCCACTCAACCTTCGTTCACACGCTATGAAGTAAACGTCTTTGTGGACAATTCAGAGAAAAAAGGCGCACCTGTCATCTTTGAGCCCAACCCAACCTACACCAATCTTTTCGGTGCCATAGAACGCAAGGCCCAATTCGGGGCCCTTGTTACCGATTTCACCATGCTTAAAGCAGGGAGCCTTCACAAGGCAAACGGCGGCTTTCTCATTGTGCGTGCCCTTGACCTCTTGAAATATCCTTTTAGCTGGGAAAACCTGAAAAGGGCCATTAAAACGCGCAAGATTTATCTTGAAGATCTGGCCGAACAAATCGGCCTTTTTACCACCAAAACCCTGAAACCTGAGCCCATCCCCTTTCGCGCCAAGGTAATCCTTCAGGGCGATCCCTTCATCTACCACTTGCTCTATCTTTATGATGAAACGTTTCGCGAGGTGTTTAAAATTAAGGCCCACCTTGATATTTGGGTTGACCGGGACGAAATCCGCACCAAGCAATTCTTACGCGCAGTAGCCACTATGGTAAAACGCGAAAAGCTCCTTCCCCTTGAGGCTGGTGCCTTGGCCCGCCTGGTTGAGTTTTCCTGTGAGCTTTCCGGCCGCCAGGATAAGCTCTCTCTTGAGCTTCCCATAATCCTTGACGTCATAAAAGAAGCTTCTTTTTGGGCCAAGCGCGAAGAGAAAGACTCTGTCTCCAGGGAGCATATTCAAAAAGCGATTAAAGAAAGAGAATACCGGGCAAACCTTCCCGAAGAACGCATCCAGGAAATGATCGCAAAGGACCTCCTGAAAATTCAAGTTGATGGGACTCAATGTGGCAGCATAAACGGCCTTTCCGTCTATGATCTTGGAGACTATTCCTTTGGCAGGCCAACTCGTATCACGGTAAACATCTCTCTTGGCAAAGAAGGTGTGGTCAATATTGAACGTGAAGCAGATCTTTCAGGGAAGATTCACACCAAAGGCGTTATGATTCTAGCAGGATTTTTGCGAGAGCGCTTTGTTTATGACAAACCCCTTACCCTTACCGCTACCCTTTGCTTTGAACAAAGCTATGGCATAGTTGAAGGAGACTCGGCTTCAAGCGCAGAGCTATTTGCTCTTCTATCTGCGCTCTCTGGCATCCCTATTTATCAGGGCATTGCGGTAACGGGGTCTGTTAGTCAAAAAGGAGACATCCAGCCCGTTGGCGGCATAAACGAAAAGATAGAGGGCTTTTACAAGGTTTGTAAGGCCAAAGGGCTTACCGGGAAACAGGGGGTTATTATTCCGGAAGCAAACGTAAAAGAGCTCATGCTTGAGGAAGAAATCGTTGAGGCCATTCGTGAAGGTAAGTTCCACATCTGGGCCATCTCACGCGTGGAAGAAGGCATTGAAATACTAACCGGAAAGCCCGCTGGGGAGCGTAAACCAGATGGCACCTATCCTGAAGACACGGTGTTTTATCTCGTGGATCAAAAATTAAGAGAGTTGGCCCGCCTAGCCAGAACTTTTGCCAAAGAAGAAGAGAAAAAATAGAACTTACGGGCGGGGTCTCCCGCCCGTAAGCTAGCCTTTTATCTCAGGGGTTTTTCCTTTCTCGAGCCAGTAAACAATAGGGCTTGCCACAAAAGTGGAACTGTACGTACCAACGACAATCCCTAGAGCTAGGGCCAGAGCAAAATCCCTTAAAACTACCCCACCCAAGAAGAGAATTGAAAGCACCACCACCAGGGTAGTACCGACTGTTATCAGGGTTCGGGAAAGCATTTCGTTTATGCTCTTGTTTATGATCTCAAGAAAACTCATTTTGCCCTTTTGCTTTTTGATATTTTCGCGAATACGGTCAAAAACAACAACGGTATCGTTAAGGGAGTATCCGGCGATGGTAAGTAGCGCTGTCACAAAGAGCAAGGAAACTTCACGGTTAAGCACATAAAAAAGCCCGGTCACCGCCAGGACATCATGAAAAGTGGCCAGCGCTGCCCCAATGCCAAAGTTAAGGTTGAAACGAAAGGCCAGGTAAATCAAAAGACCAAGGAAAGAGACTCCTATGGCAATGAGAGCCTTTTCTTTTAGCTCTTTGCTTATAGCAGAACCTATTTCTTCTTTGGCTTCTAACTTAAACTTGCATTCCGGGAAGTTTTTCTGTAACACCTCCCGCACTTTGGCTTCAAGATCTCCCAGGGTTTCCGCCTTTTTACGGAGCTTGATAATGAGAAGGTTTTCTCCCTTTACGTCCTGTAGGGTAAAACTTCTGATTCCGGCGTCTTTTAAGGCCTTTCTAATCTGGTCAAGCTTAAAAGGCTTTTCCGCACGGTAGTAGGCCATGATCCCGCCACTAAAATCTACCCCAAGATTGGCCGCACCACGGGAAATCTGAATAAATCCAATAATGCCTAACACTACCAAAACCCCTGATAAGATAGCCGCAGGCATGCGGAACTTCATAAAATCAAAATTTGTTTCGCCAATGAGAGACAAGAAGTTGATGTTAGGGGTTATGCCCTTGGCCAGAAGGAATTCATAAACTGTGCGCGTGGCAAAAATCGAAGTGAAAAGGTTTATCACCACACCTGTGGAAAGAGTTACCGCAAAGCCCTTAATAGGCCCGGTACCAAAGAGGAAAAGAGCAAGAGCCGTAATTAGCGTGGTAACGTTTGCGTCAACTATGGTCCAGAAGGCATGATCATAGCCTGCAAAAATAGCTGAGCGCGGTGAGCGCCCGAGCATGAGTTCTTCTCTCATGCGTTCAAATATAAGAACGTTTGAATCTACCCCCATCCCCACGAGCAAAATGATACCTGCAATACCTGGCAGGGTAAGAGTTGCTTGAAATAGCGACAGGGCAGCAAGAAGCATGAGTACGTTTAAAAGGAGGGCAAGGTCTGCAATAAACCCTGCAAAGCGGTAATAAATAATCATGAAGACCAGGACAATGGCTGCACCCACCAGGCCAGAGATCAGGCCGCGCTTAATGGAGTCGTGCCCAAGGCTTGGCCCAACGGTGATATTCTGAACGATTTTAACCGGTGCCGGAAGGGCACCTGCACGGAGCACAATGGCAAGGTCTGCGGCCTCTTCATAGGTAAAGGCTCCAGTGATTTGTGCCTGACCACCGGCTATCTTTTCACGAATCACAGGCGCTGAACGCACTACACCATCAAGCACAATGGCCAGACGCTTGCCAACGTTTTCTCCAGTAACCCGCTCAAAAATACGGGCCCCACGGTCGGTAAACTCAAGGGCAACATAAGGTTCGTTATAGGGACCGCCTATCCTTACACGAGCGTCTTTTATCATGTCACCCGTAAGAAGGACCTGCTTTTTAAGTAGAAGCGGCCTTTTGACCACCCGGCCCGTCTGAGGGTCTTTTTCCACCAGGAAATAAATCTCAGTGTCTGGTGGAATGTAAGGCCTTAGGACTTTATTTACTTCCTCTCTTGAGGCATCAGGTTTTAAGCGCCCTTCAGCAATTGCCTTTGAGATAAGGCCAGCTAGATCAATACGCGACATAGCCTCATCGTCCACCAGCCTGAACTCAAGCTGAGCCGTTTGACCGATGAGCTTAAGGGCCCTTTCAGGGTCTTTGACCCCGGGAAGCTCTACTACGATTTTGTTTTCGCCTTCTTTGACAATTACCGGCTCAGTTACGCCAAACTGGTCAATTCGGTTTCGGATAATCTCAAGCGACTGATCAACAGCGTGTTCTTTAATAAAAGCAACCTGTTTTTCAGAAAGGGTAAGCACCAAACGGGGGAACTTTCCTTCTTCCTCGCGCAATATCTTTAAGCTGCTGAATTCATCACTTATGATTTTTTTGGCCCGAGCCAGGGCGTCTTTATTTGGAAAGACCAAGACAACTTCTTTAGGGTTTTTGCTTTCCGCAACGGTGGCGCGGATCCCTTTACGGATTAAAACCTGCTGCAGGTCTTTTACCGAGGCGTTAAGGGCGTTTTCTATGGCTTTATCCACGTCAACCTGAAGCACAAGGTGCATACCACCCTGGAGGTCAAGCCCAAGCTTAAGACGATAGGGATAGACGTATTTGTAATACCAGGAAGGAAGGTTCGGATAAAACGAAGGAAGCACGAAAAGCACCGAAAGAACCGTAAGGATGAAAAGTACGGCAATTTTCAGTTTGAGCATGCGCGACATATTCTCCCCCTTTTTCACCACAGGACTAGGTTGGCTTTTAATTCAAAGACCAAATCTTGGCAAGAAGAACCAGCAAGAAAGACAAAATTTGGTCAATTTTGACCAAAAACTGCGCAGGGACAGTCAAGCCCTTCGCATAGATGGCGCAAGTTGCGCCACATAAGCTCAAAAAAAGAAACTCCTTTTGAGATTTCTTTACGTGTAAGAATTGCCCCGGTAGAAAGATAAAAAACCCGCGCCCCTGTTTCCTGAGCAATAAGTCTGGCAAAGCGTAAACGACGGGGCTCACTATAATAGACGGCCTTTAAGTTCTTATCCTTCATGAGTTTGATCATTTTTGAGATGGCCCGCGGGGTGGGCTCGGCTTCAGGAGAAAAGCCAGATAGCGCTACAAACTTTAAGCCGTAATTTTTTTCCCAGTAAGAAAAGGCCTGATGCCCTGCCAGGGGAACTATCCTTAAAGAGCATTTGGCAAGATTTGCGCCAAAGGCCTGGTGAAGCTTCAAAAACTTCTGAGAGAGCTCCTCACCACGCTTGAGAAAAATCTCCCGTTTGGAAGGATCTATTTCGGCAAGTTCTTTGGCAATTCTCCGGGCAAAGGCTGCATCTCTTGGAAAATCAAGCCACAGGTGGGGATCAAGTTCTTCTTCGGGGTGCTTGTTTTTTTCATGCCCGTGATGCTCAAGGGGGGCTTTGCCCTGATACATGAAAAGGAGCTTTAAGCGGCCATTTTTTAGGCTTGCGACAACATCATCAAGCCAGGGTTCAAGGCCTCCTCCCACGGCGATGAGCAAAGAGGCTTTATTAAGCTCGAAAATATCCCTTGGTGTTGGCTCCCAGGAATGGGGATCTGCTCCAGGAGGCATAAGCAGACGAACTTTTATCTCGTTGCCACCGACAAACTTGGCCATCTCTGCCAAGGGGAAAATGCTTGTTACCACCAGGGGCTTTTTAGCCCAGGCCAGGCCCGAAAAGGCTGATACTAAAAGTATTAAACAAACGACGCTTTTAAGGATTCGTTCCCATTTTTTAGAACGAAAAATGGGAACGAATCCCGAGGAGCAATGTTGACCTAAAAAAAACATCATGGTTATGGCTATGCATTTCATGGCTAAAACCTCACCTATGAGACTATTTCGCGGGCACGCCAAAGAACAGTATCTTTGCGGAATAAGGCGTCGTTTTTTTCGGGATATTCCACCATGAAGTGGGTTCCCCTGCTTTCTTTTCGTCTTAGCGCGCATTCAATCACCAAATTGGCCACGTGGGCTAAATTGCGCAGTTCGATGAAATCAGAAGTGAGGATATAAGCCCAGTAATGGGCTTCTATTTCTTCTAAAATGGCTTTGAGTCGCTTCTGTGCAAGTCTTAGACGCTGCTCTGTGCGCACAATGCCAACATAGTTCCACATGAGCCTTCTGATGGCATCCCAGTTATGTGAGATAAGCACTTTTTCTTCCATATCAACCGCACCACCTGGATCCCAGGAAGGGACTTCTGGCGGCTCAAAATCTTTAAAATAGGGCCATTCTTTTTTTACGTGAACCGCAGCCTGATGGGCAAAAGCAAGCCCCTCAAGCAAGGAATTAGAAGCTAAGCGGTTTGCTCCGTGAAATCCCGTACACGTGCATTCACCCAGAGCATAAAGACCTTTTATGTCAGTTAGGCCGAAGCGGTCTGTTACCACCCCGCCACAAAAATAATGGGCTGCTGGAACCACAGGGATGGGTTCTTTGGTAATGTCTATCCCAAATTTAAGGCAAGTTTCGTAAATGTAAGGGAATCGCTTGATGATAAAATCTTTGGGTTTATGGGAAATGTCGAGATAAACGCATTCTTTTCCGGTCTTTTTCAGTTCAAAATCTATGGCACGGGCAACGATATCTCGTGGGGCAAGCTCCTTGCGCTTAGGATCATATTTATGCATAAAGGGCTTGCCAAAAGGGTCTAGCAGGATGGCTCCTTCGCCACGCAGGGCCTCAGAAATAAGAAAATTTTTGGCCTTGGGGTGATAAAGACAGGTGGGATGAAATTGCACAAATTCAAGGTTTGCCACCCTGCAACCAGCCCGATAGGCAAGGGCGATCCCGTCTCCTGAAGCAACGTCTGCGTTGCTGGTGTAAAGGTAAACCTTACCTGCACCCCCTGTGGCCAAAACTGTTATCTTGGCAAGAAAGGTCTCGATTACACCTGTATTTTCATCTAAGACGTAGGCTCCAAGGCAACGTTCATGCCCCAGGACTTCTCGCGGGCAACCGCGATAAACCTTGCAAAGGGTAATCAGATCAACTGCTAGGTGATTTTCTAAAATTTCAATATTAGGATGGGCACGCACGTGTGCCAATAAAACGTTTTCAACCTCTCGGCCGGTGTGATCTTCTACGTGGATAATACGCCGCCTGCTATGGCCACCTTCAAGGGTAAGGTGCAGGCGGGTAGGGTCTTCGGGGTCTCTAGTAAAAGGAACCCCTAGATCGAGAAGTTCTTTAATACGCTCAGGGGCCTGGCAAACCACCAGAGAGACGATTTCCCTGCGGGAAAGGCCATCACCAACCCGAAGGGTGTCTTCAATATGGAGTTCAAAAGAATCGTCTTCCGCAAGCACGCACGCAATACCACCCTGGGCAAGGGTGGTATTGGCATCCTGGGCACGTTTTTTGGTAATGATGGTGACTTTGCCGAGCTCAGCAACTTTTAAGGCAAAGCTCAATCCCGCAATGCCAGAGCCTATTACCAAAAAATCCGTGTGAATAGCCATTATTCCTCAGGCAAATTAGGCTCACGCTGCAGAAAATGGCTCAAAAGCTTCTCCCCAGTCTTAAAAAAGAGCCCGGTCTCAGCGGCGCTTTTTTCGTTATAACCCCCGGTGCGTTTTACCTGCGGGTCACGAGAATCGTAAATAGCAAAGGGTACCGGCTTAGAAGCATGGGTGCGCAATGAAATGGGTGTGTAATGATCCGTCACTACCATGAGACGATGCTCTCCTAGTTGTGCCGTGGCTTCTTCCAGCACGGTTCTTACCACGTAGCGGTCAAAATCCTGGATGGCTTTGAGCTTTAGGTCAAGAGAGCCCTCATGGCTTGCTTCATCTGGGGCTTCAACATGTAAAAATACAAAGTCAGCGCCTTCTTTTAAGGCTTCAATAGCAGCCATGGCCTTGCCTTCATAGTTTGTGTCAAGATATCCCGTAGCCCCTGGGACATCGATAATTTTAAACCCCGCAAGCACTCCTAGTCCTCGGATAAGATCAACCGCGGCTACCACCGCTCCTTTTAAGCCCCATTTTTCTTCAAAAGGTTCAAGCTTTGGCATTCTCCCTTGCCCCCAGGGCCAGAGGGCATTGGCTGGGAGTTTCCCTTCTTCTTTTCGTTTTAGATTTATGGGATGTTTTTCGAGAAAAGCCATGGCCTTTAGCAGAAAGTCCCTTAAAATGGGTTCGTTTTCATAGACAAGCCAGGCTTCATAAATATCTCTGCCAAGGAGATCGTGGGGCGGATACGTTTTAATGCCTTCTGGCCCCCCGCGCCAGACCAAGATTTGTCGGTAGCTCTTTCCAGGATGAAGGAAAAGTTTATCACTAGCAAGGTGTTCGTTTAAATCATTTATGAGAGTTTTGGCCTCTTCGGTGGAGATATGCCCTGCGCTGTAGTCGTACATGACGTAGCGGTTTTCTATCTTTTTTATGGTTACCAGATTGCACCGAAAGGCTACGTCTTCAGGGCGCAGGCTAAGTCCCAAGCTTGCAGCCTCAATAGGGCCTCTTCCGGTATATTGAAACTCCGGGCGATACCCAAGAAGAGACATATTAGCTACGTCACTTCCAGGTTCCATTCCAGGAGGCACGGTTTGGATAAGCCCGAGATCGCCGTGCTGGGCTATGAAATCCATCCCCGGAGTAAGCGCTGCCTCAAGGGGAGTTTTTCCATCAAGCTCTTTAAGGGGAAAATCTCCCATGCCGTCACCTACAAGCAAAATATATTTCATATCAGACCTCCTCTTCTTGGGCTTCGTTAAGTTCGTGTCTTTTTTCGGGCTTTTTCACTTCAAGGATATCTACTTCAAAACGCAGATGTTTACCTGCTAAAGGATGGTTGAAATCTACCACAGCAAGCCCTTCTTCTACTTTTTTAAGGATAGCAGGATGGATAACCCCGTATTCATCTTGAATCTTAACAATTGCCCCTGGGCTTAAGCCTTCAGGGATCTTTTCTGCTGGCACAAGCTGAAGTTTTTTAGGGTCATATTTTCCGTAGTGCTCTTCAGGGGCAACCCAGATGGTAACGTGCTCCCCAGGGCTCCGCCCGATAAGGGCCTCTTCCACCACCGGCATAAACTTTCCTGTGCCGACTTTTATTTTGATAGGCTTAGACGAAGCGTCCACTACATCTTTGTCAGCAAAGACCTGGTAGCGAATAAGTATTTCATCGCCTGGTTCAATAACAGGTTTTTCCATTTTTTCTTGCACAGGTTCCCCCCCTTTGCCTTTTTCGAAAATAATGCTACCAGGCGGGTAGTCAATGAGGTTTTTGAGTTTTATCCAGCTGGGGAGACTCTTTAAGGGGTAAAATGAAATAAAAATTGTTTCCTAAGGGGGTTGGTTCGTAGCCAACTACTCCGCCGTGGAGTTCAATGACCTTGCGTACAAAGTAAAGCCCTCTTCCTGAACCAGGCTGGCCGTTAGTGTTGTTCCCGCGCCAGCCTTCTTCAAAGAGCTTGGCAGCCTCATCGGGATTTAACTGAGGACCCGTGCTAAAGACGTTGAATTTGATACCATCCCGGCCAGGTCCAAAATAATTGGGCAAAATTTCTCTACCAAAAGAAATAAATTTAACCTTTTCACCCTTTTCGTTGGTTACTTCCTGGGTGTATTTGAGAGCATTGCTAAAAAGATTGGCATAGACCTGCGAAAGAAGGCCTACATCCACCGCCAGCACAAATTCTTCATCTTCAGGAACACCGCCCAGACGATTGTCAATAGTTATACCGGCTTGTTCAAAACGTTTGCGGTAACGTTCAAGCTGGGTCTCGATGACTTCTTTGGCAAAACGGCAAGGCCTTCGCCTGAGTACAAAACGCCCAGTTTGAAAATGTTCCCTTCTTAAAAGGCTTTCCAGAAAAAGACTTGTGTTTTCGTAATGTTTTTCTATTTGTTGGTAATTATTTAAAAGCTCGTTATAAAGGTACTCAAGGGCACTTTTAATCTTGCCTGGATAAAAATCCTTGTTTTCGTCAATGTTTTCACTCAATTCCTTCACTAAGGCTATCTTTTTCTTTAATTGTTTAAAAAGATAGCGATAATATATGTTTGGGGTAATTACATTGTGTTCAATATCAGCAACCAACTCGTTAACAAAGCGAATATGCTCCAGAATATGAGCAATAACTAACTTAATATGCAAATTGTAGCCGATACGATTGGCATACTTCTGTAAAAAAAACTTTTCCTGATCAGACATTTCATGAGGAGCTCTTACTTCTAAAAGACCAAGAAGTTCTTTTTGTTTTGGGTGAACAGCGATTAGTTCAAAAAGTTTGCGGTTACCTTTGAAAGGAAAAAAATGACTGCCGTTTTTTTGGAAGTAATTTTCTGAGATTGCAAGAGAAACTTCTACCGGTGGATCGAAAAGCCCTTTGTCACTATCTGAGACTTTTTCAATTCTGTGGTTTTCATTTATCAAATAAAGGGTAGTGCTATAATTGAAGAATCTTTTGGGAATAAGGACACTTATGCGATAAAAGTTTTTAAGTGAAGCGAATTCCTGAGCAAGATCAAAAAAGGCCCAGAGGGCGTTTAACTGTTCACGAGAAAAATTATATTCCTGATATTGCTTCTTTTTAGTCTCAATACGCTGGGCGATAATTTTTAAACCGATGTCCATGTCTTAAATTTAATGCAAAAATTTTAAATTTTCCAAAATTTAAAGAGATTATCATCCCAAATCTTTGTTGACTAAGAAAATATATTATACGATGAATTTAATTCAACAAAACAAAAAGATAAAAGGAGCTGAAGATGAGGATTACCACGCGCAGCCGCTATGGAACCAGGATGATGCTTGAACTTGCAGCTAATTACGAAAAAGGTCCTTTACAGATAGGAGAAATCTCAAGAAGACAAAATTTATCTGTCAAATATTTGGAACAACTAATCATCCCTTTGAAAAAGGCCGGGCTTATTAAGAGCATCCGTGGCCCCAAAGGGGGGCACATGCTCAACAAACCCCCGGGCGAAATAACAATCTGGGAAATTGTCTCAGTTCTTGAAGGCTCAGAAGGGATTACTCCTTGTGTGGTACAGCCTGAAATTTGCGAAAGAAGCGAAGTCTGTCCTACTAGAGATGTTTGGTATATGGTAACTGAAGCTATAGAAAAATGCTTAAGCAAGATAACACTTGCGGATCTTTTAAAAAAAAGCCTAGAAGAAGCCAAGAAGTTTCCAGACAAAAGATGCCCGTTAGATGAAAAACAAACGAGCTAAATATTACTGGGGATGTTAAACGCCCGATTGTTGAGCAGTTGTTTCCTTTTTTCGAAACGAAAAACGGGACGGTCACCTGAAAGTATTTTCGACAAAGAAATGCTTCCTGTAGTATAACTGGGTTGACAGAAATAATCCCGCACGTTAATTTCTAAGAAGCTTGCTTGTGGGGCCGTAGCTCAGTTGGGAGAGCGCGTGAATGGCATTCACGAGGTCGAGGGTTCGAGTCCCTCCGGCTCCACCAAGGAATTAAAAATGGCGCGGCCAGAATTGATTAAAAATATCCCTCGAGACCAAAAAATTTCCCGGCTTAGCCCGGAAAACGAAGTTGTCCTTAAAACCACCAAAGAAATCGTCGTGAAGTTCATTGAGATGGGGCGTTGCTCCCCAGCCTCTTTTGATGAAGTGTTCAAACAAGTCTTTAAAACCATCAAACAAACCGTCACCGAGGAATAAATTTTTCAAAAATATTTCTCCGACTGTTACAAAACCTCAAAAATTCCCGCAAATTTTAATTTTTGGCAAAATTTGTGTTATATTGATTGCGATAGCGATTGCGCACAAAAAAACGTGAAATTTTACGGGAAAGGATCCTAAGAAAAATTAAATAGACATTATGAGTAAAACTATTTACGGGAATACAAGCGGACTCAAACCCAGCCAAATAAGAAAATTAGAACGCCTATACCGGAGAAGGTTAAACCCAAGTCAAATCTTTTCTCATGAACTTGCCAAAGAAATTTCTTCCATTTCGCAGGAACTCAACAGACAAATTGGTCTTCTAATTAATCGGCGTGGTGAGATTGAGTTTGTCATTGTAGGTGATCATAGCCGCATTGTAATCCCTGCGATGACGCGGTTTCGTGAAAGTACAGGAAGACTGAGGGGCCTTCGTCTCATTCATACTCACCTTTCTCACGAAGGCCTTGATCAGGACGACCTTCTTGACCTTGCTTTTTTGCGCCTTGATCTTGTTGGGGCACAAATGGTCAAAGAAGACGGCTTCCCTGGAAAAATTTATCTTGCCCATCTTTTGCCTTCTGGTGAGGGCGGCAAACATTTTGGCTATCTTGAGCCTCAATTCCCCTGGGTGCTAAAAGAAAACTTTCTCGAACTGATTAATTCCCTGGAAGACGAACTTGAGCGCCTGCGCCCGGCTAAGGAAGTTGGAGATCGCAAAGATAGAGCCATTCTTGTTAGTGTTACCACGCGTTCGCGAGGAGAAGCACAAGAAAGCCTTTCTGAATTAAAAGAACTTGCCGAAAGCGCAGGTGTTACCGTGCTTGATAGCATCATTCAACGCCGACAAAAAATAGACCCACGTTATTTAATGGGTAAGGGTAAACTTTCAGAATTGATTATCAGGGCCATGCAGCTTTCGGCCAATCTTTTAATCTTTGACCAGGAACTTACTCCCTCCCAGATGCGTTCTATAACTGAAGTTACCGAGATGCGGGTCATTGATCGCACCCAGCTTATTCTTGATATTTTTGCCCAGCGGGCCAAAAGCCGCGAAGGTAAAATCCAGGTAGAAATGGCCCAGCTTCGTTATTTACTTCCCAGACTTCGCAGCCGAGACGACGCCTTTTCGCGTCTCACTGGTGGCATTGGCGGCCGTGGTCCTGGAGAAACCAAACTCGAAATAGACCGCAGGCGTATTAAAGATCGCATTGCCCGCCTGGAACGCGAACTCAAAAACATCTCTTCTCAGCGCAAACTCAGGCGTAAACGTCGTCAAAAGGAAGGACTTCCTGTGGTGGCTATTGTAGGCTACACCAATGCCGGAAAAACCACGCTTCTTAACCAGTTAACCGGCAGCAATCTCTTTGCCGAAGACAAACTTTTTGCAACGCTTGACCCTGCAAGCCGCCGTTTACACTTACCAGGAGGCACGCCTGCAATTTTTACCGACACCGTGGGATTTATTCGTGATCTTCCCAAGGATTTAGAACGCGCCTTCCGGGCCACCCTTGAAGAGCTTTTTGAAGCAGATCTTCTTCTTCATTTGGTGGATGCCTCAAACCCATATTATGAAGACCAGATTGCTGCGGTTGAAAACATATTCGAAGAAATGGGGCTTGATCACTTGCCAAGGCTTCTTGTTTTTAACAAAATCGATTTGCTGGCCCCAGAAGAAGTAGAAACATTAAAGCGCCGCTACCATGCCGTGACCATTTCGGCCTTACAGAGAGAAACCCTCAGGCCTTTGCTTGAAAAAATAGAATTTTTGTTGATACCCAAACGCTCCCATAAAAGCCTGCCTCAAGAAGAAACTGACACCCAAATTTTTGTTTATTAGAGACCTTTGCAAAATTACCTGGGATCCGTTCCCGTTTTTCGGAAAGAACGGATCCCTAACAATGTCGGGCGTTTAACACCTCTTACCTGGGAGAGAGATAGAGGAAGTTGATGTTTTTTCCGATAATGTCAAAAAGTGTTCTGTATTTTGGGTAGCTCTATATCATGAATGAAAAAAGTATTTTTAGACAATTTGTTTTGGTTTTTCTCCTGGTACTTGTCATTCTTTTTCTAGCTATGCTTTCTTATTACGCTTTAGAAAATCCCTTGAATCGAAACAAAATTTTTTCTTTTGCTAAATATTTTTTTCTTTGGGAAGCACTTCTTGCCATATCAGTTTCCTATATCTTTTATCGTCTGTTTGCTATTTACGAACGATATAAAAAAGACCAAGAAGAATTTTTATCCCTTTTGGTTAAGACACTTTCTCATCGTTTTGGCAATTTTATATCAGCTCAAAAATTAGGTTTAAATGTTCTTTCGCAAAAGTATCATTCTAAAAGTATAAATACCCTTATACGTTCATGTAACCTAATGGAGCATGACTTAAGACATCTACTTGTTGTGCTTGATTCTTTTCTTGAAAGAAAAGATCTTGAAAACAATGTAACTATATCGGCTCTTTTAAAAGAAAGTAGGCAGCAATATGCGCATGTTTTTGGTGAAAAAACGATAAAAGTGAGCTCTTTTAAGGAGCCCAAATTTTTTAAAAGAACTGAGGCCTGTTTCGTAATGGCTCTTTTATTGGAAAACGCCTATCGTTACGGCAAAAGTTTTATCTGGTTAAGGGCAGGAAGGTATAGGGGCATTTCATATCTTGCATTAATAAATGACCTTGGAGATTCCCACCCCCCGCCAGGAACAGGCCTGGGGCTTTATTTAGCGAAAAGGTTTGCCGCCCGCGCTGGCCTTGAAATAGCAACTAAAAAGAGTGAGAATTATTATATATCGTTAATATACGAAAAGAGCTCTGCAAAACACCTTTTCTTAAGGTCCGTTTCTATTTTTCAAAACAAAAAATAGAAAAGGATCCCCAAGAATTTTTATTACTAAGAGCGTAAAACATGCGACACTTGATCAATGTCTTGCGAGCGAAGCGAAGCAATCTCAGGTAGAAGAGTTTGTAGAGGTTCTAAAGGTTTTAGAGGTTGTCGAGGTTTGGATTGAATGGGTATCGAAAGCACTATTTTTGTCAGTCATTGCGAGCGAACACAGTGAGC